>JBFYTD010000038.1:0-9341 GCA_041300885.1 Anaerolineae bacterium
GCGTCGCTGCCGGGCGCCTCGACGGTTTCGTCCGCCATCTCCAGCATTTCGGGATCGGTCATTTTGGGATAACAACTCCGCGGGAAGGGTAACAAGTCATCGCTCAGACGCGGAACCTTTGGCTGCTTACGGAGTGCGAATTTGCGGGTTCTGCGCCTGTAGCTGAGTGATTTCAGGTTGGCTCCATTATAGCGCAGTTTGGCCGATTCTCATATTTCGCGCAGCCCCGCCACTGTGGGTATAATCGGCCTGCAAGCCGGCCGCATGGCCTCAAAGCCGTTCAGCGCCGCTGGCTGAGCAAGCAACTGGAAGGGAACGTTTGATGACCATTCTTACTACTCTCGTCGCGCTTACCCCGATCCTGGCCGTCTTCATCTTTCTGGTTATCCTGCGCATGCCGGCCGTGCGGGCCATGCCCATTAGCCTGCTGCTGACCGCCCTGGCCGCTTTGCTGTTCTGGCAGGTTCCTCTGGTGCAGGTGATCGCTTCAGCCTTGGAGGGGCTGATCATCGCTGCCTCCATCCTCTGGATCTTGTTCGGCGCAATCCTGCTGCTGAACACCCTGCGCGAGAGCGGAGCCATCGACACGATCCGCAACGGCTTCATGCACATCACGCCTGATCGACGGGTGCAGGCCATCATTGTCGCCTGGCTCTTCGGCGCGTTCCTCGAGGGCGCAGCCGGCTTTGGCGCGCCGGCGGCCATCACCGGACCGTTGCTGGCGGCCCTGGGCTTTCCGGCGCTGGCCGCGGTCATGCTGGCGCTGGTGGCCAATAGCAGCCCCGTTTCTTTCGGCGCCGTGGGTACGCCCATCCTGATCGGCGTAGGCGAGGGCCTGCAGACTGGCGGCACGGTCGATCCGGCCGTCACGGCCTATCTTGGCGGCCAGTCTTTCGAAGCTTTCTTGCAGGCGGTGGCCGTCCAGGCAATCCAGATCGACTTGCTGGTTGGCTCTTTCATTCCGTTGATCCTGGTAGCCATGCTGACTCGCTTCTTCGGCGAGAACAAGAGCTGGCGCGAAGGGTTAGCGATCTGGCCCTTTGCCATCTTCGCCGGCTTCTGCTTCACCATCCCGGCGCTGCTGGTGGCTGTCTTCTTTGGCCCGGAGTTCCCGTCGATCATCGGCGGCCTGGTCGGCCTGGCGGTCGTCGTGACCGCTGCGCGCCGGCGTTTTCTGCTGCCTGAGGAACCATGGCGCTTCGGCCGTTATCTGCCGGAGCCCAGCCTGCCCACGCATTTGACCCTACGCCAGGCCTGGATGCCTTACGTGTTGGTAGCCGTGCTGCTGGTGCTGACCCGCTTAGCCTTTCTGCCGTTCAACGACTGGCTGCGCAGCGTCAAGATCGGCTGGTCACAGATTCTTGGCACCGAGATCAGCGCCTCCATCGAGCCGCTCTATCTCCCCGGCGCTGTGTTCATCGTCGTCGTGATTGCGACCATCTTTCTGCACCATTTGAGCCGCAGGCAGGTCAAGGACGCCGTCAGCGCATCGGCCAAGACGCTGGTTGGCAGCGCCATTGCCTTGGGCGCAGCCGTGCCCATGGTGCGCATCTTCATCAACTCCGGCGTCAACGAGGCGGGTTTGGCCAGCATGCCCATCGAGCTGGCCGGGGTGCTGGCCGGCTCGATCAGCCAGGGCTGGCCGGCGGTGGCGCCTATCGTCGGCTCGTTGGGCTCGTTCATCTCCGGCAGCGCCACCTTCAGCAACATGATGTTCTCGCTGTTGCAGTTCAGCGTGGCGGAGCAGGCTGGGTTGTCGCCGTTGGTGGTGCTGGCCATGCAGGTGCTGGGCGCCAACGCCGGCAACATGATCTGCGTGGTCAACGTGGTCGCGGCCGCGTCGGTAGTCAAGCTGCTGGGCCAGGAAGGCGCCATCATTCGCCTGACCCTGGGACCGATGCTCTACTACGCGCTCTGGGCCGGTATCCTGGGTCTGGCGCTCTCGCTGCTGCTCTGACCAAAACCAGCCCGCTGGGCGCTTCATTCGTTGCATCGCTCGGGCCGGTGTCCTGACCGAGCCCAATCCACTCCCTTGGTTGCTCGGGCCGGTCTCCTGACCGAGCCCGCTGGGCCTTTCATTGACGCTGCATCAGCTCTGGCGTATAATTCGCCACGCACGACACCAGCATGACTCACAGGTCGTGCCCGCATTTCATACGGGAGGTTACGTGATGGCTGTAGCTCTGAAACCCATGATCGAGATCAAGCCGCCCAGCAAGCCGCTGCTGACGCTGGCCGATTTCGACGCGCTGCCCGAAGGTCCACCTGACTACGAGTTCGAGGGAGGGAGGTTGATCGACATGCCACGACCACATGCTCGTCACCAGGCAATTTTGCGTGAGCTGTCTACCGAGCTGACACTGTATCTCCGGTCGCATCGCTTGGGCGCCGTCTGGCCGGAAATCAACGTGCAACTATCGCGCCGCCGGGTCTACGTGCCCGACCTTGTTTATCTGGCCAAGGAACATCAAGATCACTACTCGCCTGCTCGCGGCCGGATCATCGGCGCGCCAGACCTGGTGGTGGAGATCGTCTCGCCGGCCAGCGCCAGCCGTGACCGGGTGGCCAAGTTCAACGCCTACCGGGAGGCGGGGGTGTCCTGGTACTGGCTGATCGACAGCCAGTCGCTGGCCATCGAGGAGTACCGCCTGATGCCGGAGGGCTACCTGGCTATAACGCGCGTGGCAGTCGGTGAGGCATTTCGTCCGCAACTGTTCCCTGATCTGGCAGTCAATTTGGCTGAGCTTCTGGGTCAGAACGTCGCGGCATCCAGCGCTCAGGACGCAGCGGGTACAGTTGTAGAATGACTCCTATCGTCGGTGTCTCCTCGTGGAACTGACCGTTTTTGTGCGCGGCCTGGCGTTGGGCTTCGCCATCGCCGCACCCGTTGGTCCTATCGGCGTGCTGGTGATCCGCCGCACTCTGGCCGAGGGACGGCTGGCCGGATTGGTCTCCGGCCTGGGCGCGGCCACGGCCGACGGCATCTATGGCTTCATCGCGGCTTTCGGTCTGACGCTCGTCTCCAGCTTTTTGATCAGCCAGCAGAGCTGGATCAGGCTGCTGGGCGGCTTGTTTCTGCTCTACCTGGGCATCAAAACGCTGCGCGCGCCGGTGGCTGAGCGGCCGGCTGCGGGTTTCGACACTTGCGCCTGCGCGCAGTGCAGGTGTACGTCGCAGACGGCTACTCAACCCGCGGCTACTCAACCTACGGGGGGCCGGTTGCTGGGCAACTATGGCTCCACCTTTGTGCTGACCCTGACCAACCCGCTGACTGTGCTATCATTCGCCGCAGTCTTCGCCGGGCTCGGCGTGGGCGCGACTAGCGGCGACTACGCTTCGGCGGCTGTCCTGGTGCTGGGGGTGTTTCTAGGTTCAGCGCTGTGGTGGTTGGCCCTGAGCACAGCCGTCAGTCTGCTGCGCAGCCGCGTCAGCCCGCGCGGGCTGCGCTGGGTCAACCGCATGTCGGGCTTGATCATCCTGGGCTTCGGCCTGGCTGCGCTGGCCAGCCTGGCGCCGCTGTTGGAATGAGCGGCTTGTTGAGGAGAGGAAAATGGATAGCAACGAACTGCTAAAGCAATATGACCTGGAAGAGCGCATCACTGCCCTGCCCAACGATATGCGCCGCGAGGAAACACGCTTCGTAATCCGCCACGTGCCGCTGGCGCTCAGGACAGGCTTCCGCAACGGCTTCATCAGCTATTCCCGCCTGGACGAAGGCGCGGTCGAGCCAGCAATCGACGAGCAGATTCGCTACTTTGACGACTTAGGCGTTGGCTTTGAGTGGAAGGTCTACAGCCACGACACGCCCCCCGACCTGCGCCAGCGCCTGGTCGCGCGCGGCTTCGAGGTCGAGGATGCCGAAGCGATCATGGCATTGGTGTTGAGCGAGGCGCCGCCACTGCTGCTGGCCCCGGTCAGCCACGACGTGCGCCGTCTCGACGATCCCGATCTGCTGGACGACGTGATGGCCGTGCAGCGGGAGGTGTGGCAGCGCGATCGCCCAGGCCAGGCCGGCTACCTGCGCGACACCATGATCCAGCAGCCCGACTTGATCACGGTCTATGCGGCCTACGATGGCAACCAACCGGTGGCCGCGGCCTGGCTGTATTGCGATGGCCGCAGCCCATTCGCCAGCTTGTGGGGCGGCTCGACCATAGCATCTCATCGCAAACGGGGCTTCTATACCGCGTTACTGGCCGTGCGCGCCCAGGAGGCGATACGCCGCGGCGCGCGCTTCCTGACCATCGATGCCAGCCCCATGAGCCGGCCCATCGTGGCCCGTTTCGGCTTCCTGCATCTGACCACAGCCTATGCCTGCAACTGGCGGCCCGTAGGCGGTGACCGGCGAACAGTAGCCAGTGAGCAGTAGGCAGCGATCAGGTACCAGACCAACGCGCCGTCAAGGTGACTTGGTGTTTTCTGTAGCTAGTGCTATCATGCACAGGCTTGCGTCCATCGTTTCATCTGGATAGCAACCGCTTGCCGGACAGAACATTTTGTGTCACCCTCGGCTATCGTTTTAGAGTCGCTCCCCCGTGACACTGAAAGGCCTGCAATCATGGTCATAGAATTCCTGATCGAGAACTCTATTCTGCTGCTCTTTGCGGTCTCTGCGGTCGGATACGCTATCGGCCGCATCAAGATCAAGGGCGCCAGCTTGGGCGTAGCAGCCGTGCTGTTCGTTGGACTGGCGGTGGGCGCGCTGGATCCCAACCTCAAATTGCCCAATGTCATCTTTGAGCTAGGCCTGGTGCTTTTTGTCTATACGGTTGGTTTGGCCAGCGGACCTGGTTTTGTCGCCTCGATGACGCGTGAAGGGCTGCGCAACAACCTGGCCGCCGTGGCCGTGCTAGCTATCGCCGCCGCCATTGCCGCCGCGGCGCACGTGGTTCTCGGCCTGCAGGCGCCGGTCACAGCCGGCCTCTATGCGGGTGCGTTGACCAATACGCCAGCGCTGGCCGCCGTGATCGAGACTGTCAGCGGGTCGATTCCGGCCGCAGCTACTGGCACTGCCTTCGCTGATCCCACTGTGGGCTACTCCGTCGCCTATCCGATGGGTGTGCTGGGGGTGATTCTGGTGGCCTACGTGCTGCAGGGCCTGTGGAAGATCGATTATCGTACTGAAGCCCGACGGCTGCGCGGCACCAGCTACCTGGTGGAGCAGGAGATTAACAACGTCACGCTGCGCATCACCCGGCCTCAGGCTACCCAGACCGCTGTCCAGGAGCTGTTGGAGCGCCACCACTGGCATGTGGTCTTTAGTCGCATCATGCATGAGGACCATGAGCACCTGGTCACTGGCGACACGCATTTCCAATTGGGCGACAGAGTCAGCGTCATCGGAGATCAGAATGAGGTGGCAGCCGTGGCCGCGGTTCTGGGCGAACAGACCGACGAGCACCTGGAGTTGGACCGCAGCCACTACGACTTTCGTCGGATTTTCGTGTCCAAGTCCGCGATTGCCGGCCAGCGGATCAAGGACCTGCAACTGCCGACGCACTATGGCGCGATCATCACACGTGTGCGTCGCGGCGATGTGGACCTCCTGGCTGACGGCGACATGGTGTTAGACCTGGGCGATCGCGTGCGCGTCGTTGCTCCGCGTGAGCAGATGAACGACGTCTCCCGTCTCTTTGGCGATTCCTACAAGGCGCTGAGCGAGATCGACCTGTTGTCGCTGGGTGTCGGGTTGGTGTTGGGTTTGCTGGTGGGTAAGATCGAGTTCCCACTGCCTGGCGGCGGTGGGTTTTCGCTGGGCAACGCCGGCGGCCCGCTTATTGTCGGTCTGATTCTGGGCGCCATCCGTCGCACCGGGCCGCTGGTGTGGACCATGCCGTACAGCGCCAACCTGACCGTGCGCCAACTGGGACTGATCATGCTGCTGGCCAGCATCGGCCTGCGCTCAGGCTACACCTTCGTGCAGACGCTCAGCCAGGGCGGCGGCGTGCAGTTGTTTGTTGCCGGCGCAATCATCTCCTGCGTCACGGCCTTCGTAACGATCTTCGTGGGTTACAAGTTGTTCAAGATCCCCTTTGGCCTGCTGACCGGCATGTTGTCCGGCATTCACACCCAGCCAGGGGTGCTGGGCTTCGCCGTCGACCAGTCGCATGACGAGCTGCCCCACGTCGGCTATGCCCTGATGTTCCCCATCGCCACCATCACCAAGATCCTGCTCGCGCAGGCGCTGCTATTGCTCCTGGCGGCGCCGTCCTAGCTGCTCGGGCCGGTCTCCTGACCGAGCCTGCTCTTCATCCTGCCGAACCCACCCACACCGTCGCGCCCTGTGGCTGCTCCGGCAGCGCCAGCGCGCCGTCGACCACGCTTGCCTCCTGTCCACTCCATAATTCCGTGAAACGCGCGCCGTCGGCGATGCCGCCGTGGGCCACTGGCAGCGGGCCGGCCGGCCTCGGATGCTGGCCGCGGTGGGCCAGCAGCAAGACGCGTTCGCTGGCTGTGGCCCGCTGAAAGGCGAAGCTGTCCGGCTCTACGGCCAGCATCTGGAAGCCGCCGTGCTGCAGGGCCGGGGAGCGGCGGCGCAGGCTGATCAGCGTGCGGTAGAACTCCAGCAGGCCGCGGTTCCAGCGTCGCTCATCCCAGACCATACAGCCGCGCGAGCCAAGCTGCGGCAGGTCGCTCAAGCCGATCTCGTCGCCGTAGTAGATGCTAGGCACGCCGGGGAAGGTCAGAAGCACAGCCGCGGCCAGCCGGTGCAGCGCCTCGTTGCCGCCCACTTGCGTCTGGATGCGCTCCGTGTCGTGGCTAGCCAGCAGGTTGAACTGTTGCAAGGCCACCGCCCAGGGGATGGCGGCCAGCCGGTTCTGCCAGGCAGCAGCCATTGCCTCGGTGGTGTAGGGCAGCGGCGAGGTGATGCGGTCGTCCATGCCCCAGGCGCCCTGCTGGTAGCCCTTCAGCCAGTGGCGCAGCGGCTTGCTGAAGCCGCCGTAGTTCATCACGCCGTCGAACTGGTCGCCCTGGAGCTGGGCCGTGGCGTCGAAGAAGTTCTCGCCCAGCAGGTAGGCGTCGGGTCGGGCCTGCTTGACCGCCTGCCGGATGCCCTGCGCCACGTCCACGCCCTGCTGGCTGGCGCCCTGCCGGCCCAGCATGTTGGCCACATCCACGCGCCAGCCATCGGCCGAATAAGGGGGCCGCAGCCAGCGCCGGAAGACCGCGTCCTCGCCGGTAAAAATGCGGCGCCGCAGCTCAGGGCTGGCATAGTTCAGCTTGGGGAGGGTCCACACCCCCAGCCAGGATGCGTAGGCGTCTGGGTGCTGCGTGAAGGTGAAGAACTCGGCTTCTGGCGCAGATGCGTCGGCGCGGGCGGTTTGGAACCAAGGGTGCCAGTAGCCGCAGTGGTTGGGCACAATGTCCAGCAGGTAGCGCATCCCGCGCGCGTCCAAAGCCTGGCGCAACGCTGCCAGCGCGGCGTCGCCGCCGAAGTGTGGGTCGACGTGCTCGTAGTCGATCACGTCATACTTGTGGTTGGAGGGCGCGCTGAAGACCGGGTTGAGGTAGAGCGCGTTGACGCCCAGTTGATCGACATAATCCAGACGTTGGGCTATACCCTGCAAGTCGCCGCCGAAGAAGACCAGCGGGAAGGGGTGTTCGTCCGGCGGCAGTGTGCCCCAGGGGAAGGTCTGCGGGCCGTGGCCGCGGTGCTGGTACTCGTGCGGCTGGGGATCGTTGCCGGGGTCGCCGTTGGCGAAGCGGTCGGGGAAGATCTGGTAGAAGACGCTGCTGTGCAGCCAGGCCGGCGGGTCGTAATCGGCCAGCAGCTTGAAGTCGGCCGCATCCAGCGGGTCGAAATGGCCCGGCCCGGCCGCGTTGAGCCACCACACGCCGTCCTCCGCCTCCAGCGCGAAACGGTAGTGAACCAGCGGCTGGTTGACCGGCAGCTCGACTTGCCACCAGCGAACAGGCGGCGTTGCGTCCTCTAGCTCCATGCGCGCAAACGCCTGCTCGCCGTCGGGCGCCGTGCGCACGAAGATGCGGCGGATCGGCGCCTTCCCGCTCGCGCGCAACCGGACAGTCACCGTCTCGCCCAGGCGAGGATACGGGTTGGACATGAAAAGATCGGAGCCGTCGTGGTGGACAGTTGCGAGCCAGGCAGGCAGGTGAGGCATGGCGGCGTCTTTCTGTAGGGAGCGGCGGGGGACGTTGATCGCACGCAAAGGCGCAAAGAGCGCAAAGGGCAGAGGGGGAAGCAGTTCTTCTTTGCGGGCTTTGCGTCTTGGCGTGCGATTCTTGCTCTAGCGATTGTAGGTTGCTGTTGCTGCGGCGATGAAGGCCGACCAGGTCTCGTCCGGCTCCCAGATCGCGCGCAGGTCCCAGATCGCCTCGTCAAGGTCCGCGCCCAGCCGCAGCACGCGGTAGAGGTAGATGAAGCTGGAGACGCGGTAGTTGACTACGCAGTGGACGAAGACCTTGCGCTCTTTGTTGGCCTCCATGGTCGCAAAGAAGCGCGCCAAGTCGTCCAGCGTCGGCTCCTCCCAGACCACGGGAATGGCGACATAGTCCATGCCCAGGGCCGTAACCAGCACCGCCTCGTCCGGCAGCGCGTCGGGCGAGCTGGACCGGGCCAGGTTGATCACCACCTGGCAGCCAGCCTGGGAGATCAGCGCGATCTGTTCGGCGGTGGGCTGGCCGGCCGTGTGGATCAGAGGCGAGATGGGGTAGTAGTTGGTGAGTTGTTCGAGGGGGTCGGTGTTAGTCATGGGGGTGAAGTATACTCGATTTTGGATATCATGACCATTTGAGGCTATACTTTGCGCATGAACAACCTCCATTTTCCCCCTGATTTTCTCTGGGGCACGGCCACCGCGCCCGTACAAAACGAAGGCAGCTTCCGCGAGAGCAGTTGGTGGGCTTGGGAGCGGCGGCCGGGCGCGATTGCCAACGGCGACCGTTCCGGCATCGGCTGCGACTGGTGGGCCAACGCCGAGGCTGACTTCGATCTGGCCCGCAGCCTGGGTCACAACGCGCTGCGCTTGGGGGTGGAGTGGAGCCGCATCCAGCCGCAGGAGCATGTGATCGACGAGGCCGCGCTGGCCCGCTATCGCCAGATGCTGCACGGCCTGCGGGACCGGGGCATCGAGCCAATGCTGACCCTGCACCACTTCAGCGACCCCCTGTGGTTCGTGCGCCGGGGCGGGTGGCTCAGTAGCGCCGCGCCTGCCCTTTTCCGGCGCTTTGTGGAGCTGGTGGTGGACGCGCTGGGCGACCTGGTGTCGCTCTGGGTGACCATCAACGAGCCGATGGTCTACGTGCGCGACGGCTTCCTGGACGGCACGCGGCCGCCGGGCCATCGAGGGCTGCCCAACGCGCTGCGGGCTGCGCGCCATCTG
>JBFYTD010000413.1:0-3340 GCA_041300885.1 Anaerolineae bacterium
GCGCGGCCATCGCCCGCGCCCTGGCCAACGACCCCGCCATTGTCGTGGCCGACGAGCCCACCGGCAACCTGGACAGCAAGACCGCCGACGCCGTCTTCGAGCTCTTCCAGCGCCTGGTGGATGAGGGCAAGACAATCCTGATGGTAACGCACGACGACGAGCTAGCCCACCGCGCCGGACGTACGGTGACAATTGCCGATGGGCTGATTGTGGGAGACACGGGGCGGGGAAAGGAGAATGGTAAATTGGTGAATGGTGAATTGGTGAATGGTTAATGGGGGAAACGGAATGACTGCGACGCATTTGGTAGGTGAAAAGAACACTGAAGAAGCTGGCGGCGCGCCTGTACAGGACGACGCGGGCCTCCGCATTAACAATTCACCAATTCACCATTCACGAATTCACAGTTCTCCCAATCGATTCCGGCGGTTCCTCGGCCCGCGTTGGGCCAAAGTGGCGCGCGATCTGGCCACCTACAAGACGCGCTCGCTGCTGGTGGTGCTGTCGATTGCCGTGGGCGTCTTTGCCATCGGCGTCATCGCCGGCACGCAGCACATCATCGACAGCCAGTTCAACGGGGCGTATCTGGCCAGCAAGCCGGCCCACGCCACGCTCAGCGTCAGCCCATTCCAGGACGGCCTGCTCCAGACGGTGGCGCGCATGGAAGGGGTCGAGGCGGCCTCGGCCAGCTTCAGCGTCGGGGTGCAGGCGGAGGGCAGCGACGGCCGTTGGCAGGACCTGACCTTGACCGCCCGGCCGGGCTGGCATGATCTGCCGGTGAACCAGCTTTGGCCGCAACAGGGCGCGTGGCCGCCGCCGCTGGGCGGCATCGTGCTGGAGCGCAACGCCCTGCCCATGTTGGACGCACAGATCGGCGACACGCTACAGGTGGACTTGGGCGATGGCCGCCTGCGCGACGTCGTCATCGCCGGCACAGTCCATGACATCAACTCGCCGCCGCCTCGCTTCAGCGACCAGCTCACCGGCTACATTGGCTTCGATTCGCTGACCCGCTGGGGCTACGACCGGCAGTTCAACAGCCTGACGCTCCTCGTGGCCGAGCGGCAGGATAACAAAGCCCACATCGAGGCCGTGGCCCAGCAGGTGGAGGACAAGATCGAGAAAGGGGGCGGCCGTGTCTTCTCGCGCTGGGTGCCTGACCCCGGCCAGACGCCGGTGCAGCAGATCCTCGACGCCTTGTTCGTCATCCTGGGCGTGCTGGGCGCGCTCAGCCTGCTGCTCAGCGGCTTCCTGGTGGTCAACACCGTCAACGCCACCCTGGCCCAACAGACCCGCCAGGTGGGGGTGATGAAGGCCATCGGCGCGCGCAGCGGGCAGATCATGGGCCTCTACTTCGCTATGGCGCTGGTCTACGGCCTGCTGGCGCTGCTGATCGGCCTGCCGCTGGGCCTGTTGGGCGCGGTGAGCCTGGCCCGCTTCGCGGCCGGCTTCCTCAACTTCGACGTCGTCGGCCCCGGCTTTGCGCCGCAGGTGCTGGCCCTGCAAGTCGCCGTGGCGCTGCTGATGCCGCTGCTGGCCTCAGCCTATCCCATCTATATCGGCGCGCGCATCACCGTGCGCGAGGCGATGGCCAGCTATGGGCTGGGCAAAGGGCGCTTCGGCCGCGGGCCGGTCGATCACCTGCTGGTGCTTGTCCAGCGCTTCCTCCCTTTCGTGCGCCGGCCGCTGGTGATCTCGCTGCGCAACACCTTCCGCCGCAAAGGCCGGCTGGCGCTGACCATGGTGACGCTGACCCTGGCCGGCGCGATCTTCGTGGGCGTCTTCTCGGTGCGCGCCAGCCTCGACAACACGCTCGCCCTGGCCAACCGTTATGACAACTATGACGTGGCCGTCGAGTTCAGCCGCCCCTACCGCAGGGAGCAGATCGAGGGCGAGGCGCTGCAAGTGCCCGGCGTGGTCGCGCTGGAAACCTGGGGCAGCGGCGGCGCGCTGCGCCAGCGCCCCGACGGCTCCCAAAGCTACCGCATCCGCCTGCGCGCGCCCGAAGCAGAGACGCGTATGATCCAGCCCCGCCTGCTGGCCGGCCGCTGGCTCTTGCCCGACGACCAGAACGCTGTAGTGCTCAACAGCAACGTGCTGGCAGACGAGCCTGACCTGGCGGTGGGCGACACAGTCACGTTGCGCATCGACAACCGCGACAGCGATTGGACCGTAGTCGGCATTGCGCAGAGCATCTTGACCCCGCCCACAGCCTACGTCAACTATCCCTATTTCGCCCAACGCACCGGCACCACAGGTCGGGCCAACTTCGCCCGCGTCGCCACCGAAGGGCACACACCGGCGGCCCAGGCGGCCGCAGCCGCGGCCTTGCAGGCGCAGCTAGAGGACGCCGGCTTCCAGGTCGCGCGCGTCGAGACCAAGTTCCAGCGCCAGGAATCGATCCGCCTGCAGTTCAGCATCCTGGTCACCTTCCTGCTGGTCATGGCATTGCTAATTGCGGCCGTGGGCGGCATGGGACTGATGGGCACCATGAGCATCAACGTCTTGGAGCGCACGCGGGAGATCGGCGTCATGCGCGCCATCGGCGCGGCCACCGGCAGCATCATGCAGATTGTCATCGTCGAGGGCGTGCTGATTGGGCTGATTAGCTGGGCGCAAGGCGTGGTGCTGGCCTGGCCCATCGGCCGGCTGATGAGCGATCAGATCGGCCTGGCCTTCGTGGACAGCCCGCTGGAGTTCCGCTACTCAACTGAGGGCGCGCTGCTCTGGCTGGCCGCGGCCCTGTTGATCTCGGCCGCCGCCAGCTTCTGGCCGGCCCACAACGCCGCCAGCCTGTCGGTAAGGGAAGTGCTGGCTTATGAATAGCCCATTTTCCACGATCGCCAGGCGTCTCGCCGGGTTCCGTGCGGAAGACGGGCGGGACGCCCTTGAGATCGGGTGTCGATGGACGAAGAATGGTTAACTGTGAATTGGTGAATTGCTGAATGGGTAATCGAAAGACCACTCGACCGCTCCTGGCGCCGCGCTGGGCCAAGGTGCTGCGCGATCTGGGGCAGCACAAGACGCGCACGCTGCTGGTGGTGTTGAGCATCGCCGTCGGCGTCTTCGCCGTGGGCATGATCGCCAGCACGCAGCAGATCCTCTCGCGCCAGCTCATGGACAGCTACCTGGGCGTCAATCCCGGCAACGCGGTCATCGCCACCGCGCCCTTCGACGAGGAGCTGCTCAAGTCGGTGCAGCGCATGCCGGAGGTCGAGGACGCCGCAGCCCGGCTGAGCGTGATTACGCGCGCCAGCCTGGGGCCGGGGCGCTGGCGCGACCTGACACTGTTCGCCCTGCCCGACTACGACAACATCGCCATCAACCTGGTGCGGCCTGA
>JBFYTD010000414.1:0-3339 GCA_041300885.1 Anaerolineae bacterium
GCAGGTCCGTCTCGCCGGACAACACCTGGGCGGCCTTCAGCACGCTGGCCGTCTCCAGATAGGCGGACAGGCCGGCCAGGCCGGCCGCGCCATCATCGGCTGCGCCCTTGAGCACCTGCGGATAGGCGCTCTCCAGTTGCTGCACCTTGCCCAGCGCGCCCCAGGTCCGGTACGCGCCGTGGGCGGCGCGCAGATGAGTCGCGGCGTAGGCCGGCTGATCGATGGCCAGATAGAAGCGGGCTGCCAGCTCGTGAGCCACCGCCAGTTCCATCAGGTAGTCGCTGTCCTGCGCCTGGCGGATGGCGTCGTCGTACAGCTCCCTGGCTCTGGCGTGGTGGCCGGCCACGCGCGCCCGCTCGGCCTCCACCAGCGTGTAGCGGTGCAAACAGTTGGCCGGCCCCAGGCGCGCCCATTTGCCCAGCTTGCGCTGGTTGGCTGCCACGGCTTTCAGCAGCGCAGCAGCCTCGGCGCCCTGGGCCGACGGATAGCGGGCCAGGCAGGCCAGCGAGTCGTAGAAGCAGAGGACGGGTAGCAGCGGCGTGCCGATGCCGCCGTCACGGTACTCGGCAGCCAGGCGGGCAGCGTCCTGCGCCCGGCTGTGGCTGCCGAACAGGAACGACAGGATGAGCTGATGGCAGGCCAGGTAAAAGAGGGTGCTGCGGTCGTTCTCGCGCTGGTGCACCGGCAGCAGGCGGCGCTCGTCGTAGGCGTCGCCGATCATCTGGCACGGATCATCGGCCCTGCCCAGCAGGTTATGATAGTACTGCAGGCCCAGCAGATAGCGATAGTGCAGCGGCGTGTCCCGGAACGGCTCCAGCAGGTGCAGGTTCTCGGCGATGGACTGTTCGTTGCTCTCGATATTCCGGCCATCGATGAGCCACGTGAAATAGGAGTAGAGGCCGGCGGCGACGGCCAGGTATTCGAACTCGCCGGTGGAGGCCAGGTCGCGCAGCGGCTGCAGGGTCGCCGCCACAGGCTCCTTCCAGTGGCTGATGTGCGCGTTGACGAAGTACTTAACGAAGACGCGGTACTCCTTGGACCTGATCTGCGGCGCCAGGTCCAGGGCCAACTGGCCGAACGCATAGCCGGCGTCGATCCGGCCCAGCACGCCGGCCAGCAGCACCCCATGCAGTGCATAGCCCATAGCCGACACGGGGTGCAGTCCGTGTTTGACGGTCTGCCAGACCATCTTCAGCCCGATGATCATCAACAGCTTCGGCTCGACCGAGGCGGCCGAGATGGTGGCGGCTGCCATGATCTCCAGCGCCTTGCTGCTGCGTTCATCGGTCATGGGCGGCAGGCCGGCCAGCGAGCGGATCGGCCTGCCCAGCATGGCCAGCCGGGTGCGGGCGACGGCCGCCAGCACGTCCCGGTTGCGCGGGTGGGCAGGCAGGCGGATGCCCAGCCGGCGCAGCGCATGTAAGGCTGCGACGCATGCCTCTGCATGGTTGCCCTGGAAGTAGAAGGAAAACATGCGTACCTGGCTGGTCGCTGCGCTGTCGAGCGCCGACTGCGTGCGTTGGTCGATGGCCCCCAGCAACTGTTCGACCATCTCGAACTGGCCGTTGCGCACAGCCGCCTGGGCTGCTGTTAAGTGCAGGTCGCGCATGAGATCGTAGGCGTCGTGCCAGGGATCGCGCTCAGGATCGTCCTTCAGGATCGTTGCGCCCGTTGTGGCCAGCGAACCGGCGCTTACATAGGCCGCCAGGGCCAGCGCCTGTGCAGCGGCCTGCAGGTTCAGCTCGGCCAGCTCGACGCGCGCTTCCCAGGTAGCCAGCCGAGCAGACGCCTGGTTGAGGTGTCGAACCAACAGGCGACAATTCTCTTGCCGCTGCTCCACTGTCATGCTTTGTAGCAACCCGCGCCCGATCTGCCAATGGAGCGCTTCCTCGGCCAGCTCAGGCAGCAGCAGGGTTGCAGCTTCCCGTATCTGCATGTGTGCAAACTCGTACATTAGTTGCCCGCCGGTTTGCTGTGCAACGCGGCCTTCGCTTTCAGCTATCCTGGTCTGCCGCGGGCCACCGGTGATACCCTGCGCCCGACTGCTGGGAGCCAGGTACTCAACCGCCATCCGTTCCATGGTTGCCAGTCTTGGCTCAGAGGGCCGGTCAGGCCGGATCAACCGGCGTATGGTTGGAGCAAGCGGCGCGAGTGCGCCGAGACTTGCCGCCAGCAGCAGATCCTGCGAGGTTTGGCTGGGCGACTGCTGGCACGCAGCCGCCAGCTCAAGCACAGCGAAGCGGCTGCCCATGATGGCGGCTGTTTTCAGCGTCGTCTGCGCCTGTTTGGGCAGCCGCTGCAAGCGGTCCAGTACCAGGTATGCCACGTTGTCCGTGACAGGCATCGCCTGGATGCCGGCCAGATCCCATTGCCAGGCGCGGGCCTGCGGATCAAAGAACAGCAGCTTGCGCTCGTCCAGGGAACGCAGGAACTCGCGCAGGAAGAAGGCGTTGCCGCCAGTCTTGCCTTGGAGGAGTAAGGCCAACTCATGGACCTGCTCAGGCGTCGTGTGCAGCGCAGCGGCCAGAAAGTGGCCGGTGTCGGAGACGTCCAGCGGCGCCAGGACCAGGTGCTGCCCGGCAGGGATCGAGGCCGCCAGTCCCGCCAGCCGGCCATCCGCTTCGTGGCCGCTGCGCCAGGTGCAGATCACCAGCAGATGCAGGTCGCTGCGGGTCGTCAGATCCCGCAGCAGTTGCCAGGACTCGGCATCGGCCCACTGGGCGTCGTCCAGAATCATCACCAGCGGATGATCTCCGGCGGCAATGGCTCGCAGGAAGCTGTGCAGCGCCAGGGCCAGCAACGCCTTTGGATCGCTGGCTTCCGAGGGTGGATCAGCCGGCGCCTGGATGATCTGGGCCAGATCAGGCAGCCTTGCCGCGATCTGGGCCGTTTTGCCAGACAACGCCAGGGTCAGCGTGTCCCGCCAGAAAGCCAACTGGTCAGGGTCGCCGGCCAACACCTGGTCGATGAAATCCTCCAGCGCGTCGAGCACGGCGCTGTAGGCTGCCTGCTGCTGGCCTTGCTCGTTGGCCCTGCTCACAATCAGCCTCCCGCCTGCCGCAACGACCGGCTGGCCTAGCTGATCCACCAGGGATGTCTTGCCAACACCTGAGGCGCCTGAGACAAGCAGGAGTTGGGCCACGCCGGCTCGGGCGGCTTCGAAGGCGCGTACCAACCGATCCAGCTCGCGCGTACGCCCGTAGAGCGTCTGGGGCAGCAAGAGGCGGTCGGGCATGTCGTCACGGCCCAGTGCGAACGGTTTGATCTGTCCGGAGCTTTGCCAGCTGGCCTCGCAGCGCGCCAGATCCCGCGCCAGGCCAACCGCCGATTGGTAGCGGT
>JBFYTD010000415.1:0-3338 GCA_041300885.1 Anaerolineae bacterium
ATGGCGCTGCCGCTTGTAGAAGGTGGACTCGGCCAGGTCCAATTCCCTGGCCACAACGAAAACGGCCGCTTCATCCACGAAGCGGCGGCGCAGCAGTTTGGCGTCCTGGGGCGCGCTGCTCTCCAGCCGATCCAGCGCAGCCGTCAGTACGTGGTTGGCCGCGCGCCGGGCGGTCCAGTCGCCGCTGGCCTGGGCCTGCTGCACCACGGCCAGGCCGGCCAAGGGGCCAGGATCGGGCGCGTCGCTGTACCATTCAGACAACGCCTGATGGACGCGCTGCTCCAGGTTGGCGGCGGCAGGGGAAGGGGGGAGGGGGAGAACGGGGGAGGGGGAGAGAGAGGGCATGGGCTGGGGAGAGAGTTGCGGTATAGGCCGCGGATAGGGATTGGGTAGCTCAGGGAGAGTCGAGCGAGTGTAAAGTTGGGTCAAAGGTCGTAATGGCGTAGAAACCCGGTTTTTCCGTGCAAGCAAGCTCTTACCATCTGCAATGATCTCGCTGGCCCCGTGATCATCGCACGTAGAATAAAACCGGGTTTCTTCTAGTCTCGGCTCGTTGGGGAAGCACGTGCGCCGCGGTTGCGGTTGGGATCCCGGTCCTCGATGGGCCTCATCTGCCACGGAGGTCATTGAGATGCGTTTACAATCTATTCGTCAATGGATTCTGGTCCTGTGTACTGTGCTGCTGTTGGCTGCTCCAGCCGGCAGCGCCCGGTTCTCGTCCAGTGTTGGGGGCGTGGTTGTTCCGGCCAAAGGTTGTGACGATGCGATCTGCCGGTCGTAGGTGCCAGGGATTGGAAATCCCCTGGCTGAACCTGAGAAGCGCCCTCAGGCGCTGCGGAACCGGTCAGAACGCCAAGCCCTGAGGGGCTTTCTCAGCCTCAGCCGGTGAATTCTGTTCACCGGGTTGCTCTTCAGCCGGTCCATTCTGTTCACCGGGTTGCTGCATCATTTGCTGCTGCGCCTGGTCGATATGCTCCTGGATCTCGGCTACCAGTCCGGCGTAGCCCGGCTTTCCGACCAGGTCGCCCAGTTCCGTCATGGCCTGCTCCAGGCAGGTCATGGCGGCGGCCGGCCGGCCCTGGAGCAGGTGCAGCTCGCCCAGACCATCCAGGGCGTTGGCGGCGGCGCGCCGGTCGCCGATCATCCGGTTTTGATCGATGGCTGTGGTCAAGGCTGCGTACGCCTGCTCCCACTGGCCGAGCTCAATGTGGACCACGCCCATGTTGGTGTTGATCCTGGCCAGCCATTGCCAATCCTGCGCCCGGCGCAAGACCGGCTCGGCCTGCACGAAGTGAGCCATGGCCTGCTGCGGCTGGCCCGTGGCCCAGTACAGATTGCCCAGGTTCAAACGGGTGATGGCCTGGTTGACCGGGTCGTCCAACTCCCCCATCAGCGCCATAGCCTGGGTGAAGCTAGCGATGGCTTCGTCGTACTGGCCTGCGCCGCGCTGGGCGGTGCCCAGGTTGGACAGGCTGCGGGCGACCATCACCGGGTTGTTGTGACGACGCCAGCCAGCCAGCGCCCGCTCGAAATAGTCCAGTGCTGCGGGCCAATCACGGCTCTCCACGGCCAGCGTGCCCAGGATGAAATGGCTATTGGTGGTCTCGCTATCTTCGGGCGTCACCAGCCTCATGGCCTGCTGCACAAGCTGGGCGGCGCTGTCGCTGTGCTGTTGCAAGCGATCGATGTAGGCCAGGCTGTTCAGCGCGCGGGCCTGGTAGTGGGGGTCGCCAACCGCCTCGTAGCGGGCCGCGCTGGCCATGGTCAGGCTGCGGGCCTCATCCATGCGGCCGATGGAGGTCAGCAGCGTGCCCAGTTGCAGCTCCATCCCGGCCTGGCCTGCCAGGTCGCCGGCCGCCTGACAGCGCTCGATGCCGCGCTGCAAGTAGGGAATGGTGTCCTGGCGCATGCCGGCCTGATCCAGCTTGGGCGCCAGGACCAGGAGCAGATCGCGGGTGTCCGGCCAGGCTTCGGGCAGCTCCAGGGCGAAGTCCAGCGTGTGCAGGCTCTGCTCCCGCTGCTCGGCGGGCAGAGCTGGCCCGGCGGACTGGACGGCCGCCAGCGTGGCCTGTGTGCTGCGCTGGATGTACTGGCGAAAGAGCGCGGCGTAGGGGCTGTCGGGCTGGCCGGGCGTCGGATCTACAGCCATCGGGCCACCTGCTCGAGCAAGAATGTGCGGGTCAGCGCGTGGATGGTGTAGCGCCGCTCGGCCAGCAGCAAGCCGTGGCCGTCCACCAGGTTCAGCGTCACCAGCTCGGCCAGCGCGTTGCTCAGCTCGCCGCGCTCCAGCCCGCTGATCTGGGCCAGGGTGTCCACGCTGCCGCTGCGCTCGCTGACCAACGGCATGGCCAGCAGCGCGCGGCGCGGCAGCTCGCCCAGCCGGCTCCAGGCAGCCTTGTAGATGTAGGTATACAGGCTCTCCACCGGCGCGCCGCGTGCTGCGGCCAGATCGGCCAGGATGCCGTGCAAGGAATGGACGTGCGTCTGGCCCACTACCAGGCGTAGGGCGAGCGGGTTGCCGCCCACGGTCTCGTAGACCGGATGCAACTCGGCGTCGCTGGCCTGGCCCAACTCGGCCAGGTTGCGCTGCTGCGCCTCCAGCCGCACCAGGCCCAGCGCGTCGGGCTCGCTCAGCTCCGGCACGCGCAAGTGGTAGACGCCCGGCTCGCCGTAGAGGCTGTGGCGTGTGGTCAGCAGGAACTTGGCCGGGTTGGCCAGTTGGCGCAGCACCGGCAGCAGGCTGTCCACGTCGGCCGCGGTCTCCAGGTTGTCCACCGCCACCAGCGTTGGCTGCAGGGCGAAGTGGGCGCGCAGGGCGTGGATGGCTCGCTCCTGCACGGTGAAGCGGGGCACGCCGGGCAAGAGCTGCACGGCCAGCGCCTCCAGCAGGCCATCCACGGTCAGGGCCGGCTGCTGCAGGCTGTGGATGCGGCCGGCGAAGTCCAGGCGCTGCTGGCGGGCGCTGACCCAGGCCACCTCGCCGTTGGGCCGCTGGCGGATGGCCGCGCGCAGCACCGCGTCGGCCAGGCTGGTCTTGCCGATGCCGCCGCCGCCCTCGATGGCCAGCAAATAAGGGGGACCGTCCGAGAAGAGCGCCGCCAGCAGAGCCGCCTGGTGGGTCTCGACGCCAAAGAGCTGCAGGTAGCTCTCTGGCTCCAGCCGTGTGGCCAGCGCGCCTGCCCGCTGCTCGGCGGCGGCCTGCTCCATCTGCCACAGCAGGGCGGCCAGGCGCTCGATGGCCTGCCCTTGCCAGCGGTAGATCGACGGCTCGGCCGCGTTGAGGCGCTTAGCCACGGTGCGCGCCGGCAGATCGTCCACGAAGCGCATGCGCAGCAGGG
>JBFYTD010000416.1:0-3298 GCA_041300885.1 Anaerolineae bacterium
AGTACGGCATTGTACAACGCCATGATCTCCCTCTCCCCGGCCGGTGATTTATAGTTTGATTCGGTGTTCATCATTTTCTCCTTTCACTGGTTCGCAAGCTGTTTGCGTAACTTGCGGACCCACTTCAGTTCATTTTCGTAGAATGAAATCGAGTTTTCCTGGATCATGGTCCACCTCAATAAAACATACAGGATTGAACTACAAGCAGTATAGCGCAACTGCGATCAACAGGCAAGCAACTGGAGCCAGACATGTACATCGGCGATTACCTTGGACGACGACAGATCTACAGCCCCGACAAGCTGGCCATCATCGACGCGGGCAAGACGCCGGCGCTGGAGCTGACCTACCGCCAGATGAACGACCGCGCCAATCGCCTGGCCAACTGGCTGCGCGACGTGGCCGATGTGCAAAAGGGCGACCGGGTGGCAATCCTGGCGCGCGACGGCGTCGAGCACCTGGACCTGTTCTACGCCTGCGCCAAGCTGGGCGCCATCCACACCCCGTTCAACTGGCGCCTGCACTGGCGCGAGCTGGCCGGCCTCATCGAGCTCACCACCCCCAAGGCTCTTCTCTTCTCCGACGACTTCAAGCCCGCCATCGAGCAAATCCACTTAACCATTCACCAATTCACCAATTCCCCCATTAACCATTTCCTCCATCTCGACGGCCCCGGCCTCCCCTTCACCCACGACTACCAATCGACCCTAGACCAATCACCCGATCACCCAATCACTTGTGAGTCCCTCGAAGCAGAAGACATCGCCTGCCTCCTCTTCACCGGCGGCACCACCGGCCTGCCCAAGGGCGCGATGGTCAGCCACCGCATGATCTGCTGGAACGTGCTCAACACGGTGATCCACGACCTGCACCACGACGACGTGTATGTCAACGTCTTCCCGCTCTTTCACGCCGGCGGGCTGTTCACCTACCTGTCGTCGCAGGTGATCTTCGGCAACACCACCGTGCTGACCCGCCAGTTCGACCCGGCCCAGGTGCTGGAGCTGATCCAGCGCTACCGGGCGACGGTCTTCGCGGCCGTGCCGACCATGTACCAGATGCTCGTCACCGCGCCCAACTGGGAGAAGGCCGACCTCAGCAGCCTGCGCTTCTGCACCAGCGGCGGCGCGCCGCTGCCCGTGCCGCTGGTCGAGAAGTACACCCGTGAGAAGGGCATCCGCTTCAAGCAGGGCTTCGGTATGACCGAGTTCGGGCCCGGTCTGTTTGCCCTGCCGCCCGAGGACGCCATTCGCAAGGCCGGCAGCATCGGCCGGCCCAACTACTTCGTCGACGTGCGGGTGGTGGACGACCAGAACCAGCCGCTGGGGCCGAACCAGCCGGGCGAGCTGGTGCTGAAAGGCCCCAGCCGCTCCTCCGGCTACTGGCAGAACCCGGAGGCCTACGCCGCCGTGCTGGACGCCGACGGCTGGTTCCACACCGGCGACATCGTGCGCTACGACGAGGAGTGCTATTTCTACGTCGTCGACCGCAAGAAGGACATGTTCATCAGCGGCGGCGAGAACGTCTACCCGGCCGAGATCGAGGCCGTGCTCTACCGCCATCCGGCCGTCCACATGTGCGCCGTCGTGGGCGTGCCCGACCCCAAATGGGGCGAGGTGGGCAAGGCCTTTGTGGTGCTCAAGCCAGGCGCGAATGCCACGGCTGACGAGATGCTGGCCCACATGGCCGCCAACCTGGCCCGCTACAAAGTGCCCAAGAACGTCGAGTTCCGCAGCGAGCTGCCCCTGTCCGGCATGGGCAAGATTCTGAGACGCGAATTGCGTTAGCGCTGTCACTGGCGGTGCGCCGTGAACGGGTCTGACGGCCAAGGCTGTTAGCGCGCACGCCGTGTCTAACACCCAACAGACTTCAGCGCAGCCGACGCCAGTTAAGAATCCCTCGTCGCATATGACCGAGACCCTTCGCTGGCGACTCGGGAGTGTGAGTCTCGTGGCCGACCCACTCAGGGTGGCACGATGAAGAATTCGAGCAATAGGAGTAACCGATGAGTACAATTCCAACCCTTCCTGGCATTAGCTCGCACATGGTCCAAACCCGGCGTCTGGCCGTCCATGCCCTCGCCAGCGGCGCGGATGCTGGCGTGCCCGTGCTGTTCATCCACGGAAACGGCGCCTCCGCGACCTTCTGGGAGGAGACGATGCTGGCCCTCCCGGCGGGCTTCCGGGCTATCGCGCCTGACCTGCGCGGCTATGGCGACACCGAGCCGCTGCCTGTGGACGCCACCCTGGGCTTGGGCGACATGGTCGAGGACCTCCTGGCCATGATCGACGCGCTGAGCCTGGCCACGTACCATGTCGTGGGCCACAGCATGGGCGGCGGCGTGTCGATGAAGCTGGCCATGGCCCGGCCGGCCGCCGTGCTGTCGCTGACGCTGGTGGACACGGTCTCGCCCTACGGCTACAGCGGCAGCAAAGACGTGGCCGGCACGCCCTGCTACGACGACGGCGCGCCGGCCGGCGCGGGCAGCGTCAACCCGGAGTTCGTCAAGGCCATGGGCGCCAAGGACCGCGGCCTGGACAACCCCGTCTCGCCGCGCAACGTGCTGCGCCAGTTCTACGTCAAGCCGCCCTTCCTCCCTGCCCGTGAAGAGGAACTGGTCAGCAGCATGCTCTCATTACGGGTCGGCGAGGACTGGTACCCCGGCGATGCTGCGCCGTCTCCGCACTGGCCCACCGTGGCGCCGGGTACCAAAGGTATCGTCAACGCCTTCAGCCGCAAGTATTTCGACGCCAGCGGCATCGCGGACATCGCCCCCAAGCCGCCGGTGCTGTGGATCCGCGGAGCTGACGACACCATCGTAGCCAATAACGCCTTTTGGGACATCGCCGCACTGGGCGCGATGGGCTTCGTGCCTGGCTGGCCCGGCGCCGAGGAGTGCCCACCCCAGCCGATGATCGACCAGATCCGCGCCGTGCTGGAGCGCTACCAGGCCAATGGCGGCGTCTACCGCGAGGAAGTCATCGCCGACGCCGGCCACAGTCCGTTCCTGGAGAAGCCGGACGAGTTCAACCGGCTGTTCCACGCGTTTATCGCAGGGTAAACGATGAACGGTCAACGGTAAACAGTGATCAGTCACCGATTATCGATCACCGAAAACCATGCACAAAGGAGGCGATTGCATTCAGACTGGTGACGCCCGTGTCGTGCACCCATGTTGGCGCAGATTCGTGATGCCGTCTACAATGGCCACAAGCCCATCTTTTGAGTTCACAACGGCAGCAAATTGCTGCACAGATCCTATTCTCACGGAGGAGAATCGACCATGAAACGTAGTACC
>JBFYTD010000417.1:0-3324 GCA_041300885.1 Anaerolineae bacterium
CGGCCAGGCCATCTACACCGGCAGCCTGGACCTGGCAGAGGCCGTTGCTTTGGCCGGTGAACGGTAAACGGTGAACAGTAAACGGTAAACGGTAGTCGGTGGATCACCAACCACTCTACCACTCTACCAGTCTACCAATCACCCAATCACCCAATCACCCAATCATCATGCTAGCCAAACGCATCATTCCGTGCCTGGATGTCAAAGACGGCCGCGTGGTCAAGGGCGTCAGCTTTGTCGACCTGCGCGATGCCGGCGACCCGGTGGAGCAGGCGCGCATTTACGACGCCGAGGGCGCGGATGAGTTGGTGTTTCTCGACATAACGGCCAGCCACGAACGCCGAGACATCGTGCTGGACATGGTGCGCTCGGTGGCCGAGAGCGTCTTCATCCCCTTCACCGTGGGCGGCGGCATCCGCACGGCGGAGGACATGCGGGCCATGCTGCTGGCCGGCGCGGACAAGGTCAGCGTCAACTCGGCGGCGGTGCGCAATCCGCAGGTGATCGCCGACGGGGCGCTGGAGTTCGGCAGCCAGTGCGTGGTGGTGGCCATCGACGCCAAGCGCCGCGCAGATGGCTGGGAAGTCTATGTCAACGGCGGCCGCATTCCGACCGGCCTGGACGCCCTGCAGTGGGCGCAGCAGGTGGCCTCGCTGGGCGCCGGCGAGATCCTGCTGACCAGCATGGATGCCGACGGCACGCAGGCCGGCTACGACGTGGCCCTGACCCGCGCCATCGCCGACGCCGTGCCGATTCCGGTGATCGCCTCCGGCGGCGCTGGGCTACTGGAGCACTTCCACGCCGCCCTGACCGAGGGTCGGGCCGATGCAGCCCTGGCCGCGTCGTTGTTTCATTATCGGCAGTTGAGCATTGCCGAGGTGAAGGCGTATTTGGCGCAGCGCGGCGTTGCGGTCAGAAGCCAGGGACTATAAGTCCCCGTCTGAAACCGAGAAGCGCCCTCAGGCGCTGGGAATCCTTCCCCAGCCGCTGAGGCGGCTTCTCAGGTTGAGACGGTGAATTCCATTCGCCGGGTCTAGCGGAATCCACCAATCCACCAATCTACCAATCTACCCGCCCCCCTGTCTACTTGTCTACCCTTCCCCCAAAGGAGTTCCCCCGCATGAGCGCAACCGAAGAGCTACATTGGAACCAGGACGGCCTGCTGCCCGCCATCGTCCAGGACATTTCCACCCAGCAGGTGCTGATGCTGGGCTGGATGAACGCCGAGGCGCTGTACCTGACCATGTCCAGCGGCTATGTGACCTTCTGGAGTCGCAGCCGGCAGGAGCTGTGGCGCAAGGGGGAGACCTCGGGCAACGCGATGCTGACGTCAGCCGTTTTCTATGACTGTGACGGCGACGCGCTGTTAGTGCAGGCGGCGCCCAGCGGGCCTGCCTGCCATACCGGCAACGTCTCCTGCTTTTACCGCGAGCTTAGCTTCGACGATGTGCTGGCGGCCGATGCCGCACGACGCGTCGCGGGTGAGCCGGTTTTTGTCTGGCCCGCAGAAGCGGCCGAAGGCGCTGACAGCTAACTGTTTGTCGGGCCAGCGAGGCTACGAATTTCAGTTTCAGATGGGAGTTACGCTTTGGCGACTGAACCATTGACCCAACTTTGGGCCACCATTGAGCAGCGCAAGCAGCAGCGGCCAGCCGGCTCCTATACGGTGCAACTGTTGGAGGCCGGCGAGAACGAGATTCTCAAAAAGATCGGCGAGGAGGCGGTGGAAGTCATCATCGCCGCCAAGGGCGAGGGCGACGACCGGGTTCTCTACGAGTTGGCCGACTTGATCTACCACTCGATGGTGCTGTTGGCCGCCCGCGACCTGGCCTGGAGCGACGTCGAGGCGGAGTTAGCGCGCCGTTTCGGATAACAACCATGCGACAACTCTTGCGCCCTGGTCAGCTTTTTGTCGTGTCTGCTCTGATTCTATGGGCTCTAGCTGCCTGCTCGTCCGGCGCGCCGACCGGACCCCAGCAGACGGGCACAAGGGCGCCCGATCAGAGCGCCGGCCTGCTGGGCATCCTTGCCACCGACACCCCCACCTGGACGCCGACGCCCACGCTGACGCCGACGCCCACCTCGACACCCACACCGTTGCCCACGCCGACGCCGGTCGCAGCGCTCTCTGTCGGCAGTTTGCCGGCCGGCCAGGTGTGGTTTAGCACCCTGCGGGCAGGCGAGGAAGGCGAGCAACTGTGGCGTGTGTCGCCCGATTCGGGCCTGTCGGAGGTGCGCAGCGACCTTCTGCCCGGAGCCTGGCGTTGCACGCCGGGCGAGCCGGCTGGCTGTGTCTTCGTGTCTGCCGACCAGGGTCTGTTTGCCCTGCGGCCCATGACCGCAACAGCCATGCTGCTGGACGATCTCACGCCGTTGCTGGCCGCAGCCATGCCCCTCAGCCCAACGCTGCCGATCACCCCCACCGCTGCCCTCAGCCCGACGCTGCCAATCACCGCCGCCGTTGCCCTCAGCCCCACCCTGCCGCTCACCGCTACAGACGCCATCAGCATCTCAGTCCCGCTCACGCTCACCTCCCAACTCACATCCACGCACACGACCAATTTACCAATCAGCCAATCTCCCAATCCGCCAACCCTGGTCTTCAGCCCTGACGGCAAGAACTTGGCCGTGGCCACGCAGGATCGCGTGACTGTCTATGACCTGGCTGAGCCTGCTTTGCTGGCCATGCTCGCTGCCGGCGGTCCGGCTGAGCTGGCCTGGTCGCCCGATGGACAGCGCCTGGCCCTGGCATACCCAGCCAGCGACGGCAACGCCGTGGCCCTGTGGACTTTGGACGACGAGCGGCTGCGCGTGCTGGCCCAGATGGAGGCGGCCGGCCGTCTGGCCTGGGCGCCGGACGGCAGCAAGCTGGCCTTCGACGCCCGTACCAGCCCGGGCACTCCCACCAGCCAGGGCAGCCTGCCCGACGTCTACGTGCTCTCCCTGCGCAGTGGCGAGATCGCCAACCTGACCGAGGTCTTCGTGCGCAACGTGCAGTTGGACGCGTCCCAGCGTATCGGCGGCTGGGCGCCGCAGTGGGAGGCGGACAGCGAGACCGTGCGCTATGTGCGCGGCATCCCTGAGCGTATCGAGGAGCAGAACATGGTGCGCCATCCGCTGCGCTCCCGCTCACCGACGACGCTGAGGCCTGTTGCTGACGAGGGTAAGCTGGGCGTGGTGGTGGAGCCGGATGGGCAGCGGCAGGCACGGGTTATACTGCGCGATGCTCGCGATGTGGTCCAGGTGCGCCAAGCGGATGGCGACTGGCAGGACGCCACGCCGGGTACCTTCGCTGACATCACGGCGCTGGCCTGGGCCCCGGCC
>JBFYTD010000418.1:0-3315 GCA_041300885.1 Anaerolineae bacterium
TCCCATCGCCTTCGTCAGCCAGTCCGGCGCGATCTGCGGCGGCATCCTGGAGTGGACGGCCGGCAAGGGGATCGGCTTCAGCCGCTTCGCCACCCTGGGCAACGCGGCCGACGTCGCCGAGACCGACCTGCTCCTCGACCTGGCCGAGGACCCCAACACGCGCGTCATCGTGGCATACATCGAGGCCATCCGCGATGGCCGGCGCTTCATCGATGTGGCCCGGCGCATCACCCCACACAAGCCGATCCTGGTGATCAAGGCCGGCCGCACGGCGGCGGGCACGCGCGCCGTCTCCTCACACACCGGCAGCCTGGCCGGCGAGATGGCAGCCTACGACGCAGCGTTCAAGCAGGCCGGCGTGCTGCGGGTGGACACCGTCGAGGACCTGTTCGACCACGCGCTGGCCCTGGCCTACGGGCCGCTGCCGAGGGGGCCGCAGGTGGCGGTGGTGACCAACGCCGGCGGGCCGGCCAGCCTGGCCGCCGACGTGATCGAGCAGGTGGGGCTCCTCATGCCGCCGACGCCGGAGGAACTGCGCGCCGTGCTGGCCGGCTTCACCCATCCCGAGGCGCAGCTCGGCAACCCGGTGGACATGCTGGGCGGGGCCGAGCCGGCGCAGTACGAGCAGGCCGTGGCCGCGCTGCTGGCCGGCGACGCCTTCGACGCCGTGCTGCCCATCCTGGTGCCGCAGGCCCTGGTCGATCCGGTGGCCGTGGCCGAGGCCATCGCACGGGCGGCGGCCTCCTCCGGCTCTGGCCGGTCCCTCCGGGATGGTTCCCAATCTCCTGACCGAGCCAGCCCCGCCCCGCTCAGCTCTGGCCGGTCTCCTGACCGAGCCAGCCTGTCGAACAAACCCGTCATCGCCTGCTTCATGGGCGACGAGGTGGTGCGCCAGCCCATGGCCGTGCTGCACGAACACCAGATCGCCAGCTACATCTTCCCCGAGCAAGCAGCGCGCGCGTTGGGCGCGCTGTGGCGGTATGCAGAGGTGCGAGGTAGATTGGGAAATTGGGAAATTGGTCAGGCAGAGGACGAGCATCACGCTTCACGTTTCACGGCTCACGAGCTGCTCGCAGAAGCGGTGGCCCATGGACAAACCCAGCTCGGCGAGGCCGAGGCGCGGCCGGTGCTGGCGGCCTGTGGCATTGCCCAGCCACGGGCCGATCTGGCGCGGTCGGCTGAGGAGGCTGGCCGGCTGGCGGCGGAGATCGGCTTCCCCGTGGCGTTGAAGATCGTCTCGCCCGACATCTTTCACAAGTCAGAGGTTGGCGGCATTGCGCTCAAGCTGGGCGACGAAGGGGCGGTGCAGGCGGCGTACACGGCCATGCTGGCGCGCGTGCTGGAGCGCCAACCCGACGCTCGAATCGAGGGCGTGTTAGTGACACAGATGGCGCCGCCCGGCCACGAGCTGATCGTGGGCATGCGCCGTGACCCGCAGTTCGGCCCGCTGCTGATGTTTGGGTTGGGCGGCATCTACGTGGAACTGCTGAAGGATGTGGCTTTCCGCGTCGCGCCCTTCAGCCGGGCCGAGACGCTGGCCATGATCGGGGAGACCCACGCCGGCAAGCTGCTGGCGGGCCTGCGCAGCCAGCCGCCCGCCGACATCGATGCCGTGGCTGAGGTGATCGAGCGTGTGGCCCAACTTGCGTTGGACCACCCCAAAATTCAGGAGATCGACGTCAATCCGCTCCTGGTCTATCCAAACGGCCAGGGCGCGCTGGCCGTGGACGTGCGCATGGTGCTGGGATGAGCGCGCCGGGTTGAGCGATTCTGGGATGTGTCGGTATAATGGCGTCATGGTCACTATTGAACAGATCGAGACCGCCCTGCGCCAGCCGCTGCCCGGCCTGCCGGCCATGATGCGCATGGCGCCCCACCCGCGGCCGCTCTACCCGCCCACGCCCGATCACCGGCCGCGGGTGGGTGGCGTGCTGGTGCTGCTCTATCCCAACGGGGCTGAAGGCGAGTTGCACCTGGTGCTGACCCGCCGCACCGACACCGTGGGCAGCCACCGCGGCCAGATCAGCTTCCCCGGCGGCAGCGTCGATCCGGACGACGTCTCCACGGCGCACACCGCGCTGCGCGAGGCGTGCGAGGAGATCGGCGTCTGCGAGACCGACCTGCGCCTGTTGGGTGACCTGACGCCGCTCTACATTCCCCCCAGCGATTTTCGCATCTATCCCCACGTTGCCTACGCGCCACGCCGGCCGCAGTTCCGTCCTCAGCCCACCGAGGTGGCCGAGCTGCTGGAGGTTTCCGTCAGCCACTTCCTGGACGAGAGCAACACCGCGCAAGAGGAGTGGTTCGTCAGCGGCGCAACGCGGCAGATTCCCTATTATCTGGTTGGCGGCCACAAAGTGTGGGGCGCGACGGCGATGGTGCTGGCGGAGCTGGCCGCAGTGATGGCTTTGGCCCGTATCGTATCACAATCAGCCCATCCGTCAAGCTAGGCGCGTGTTCACAGCCGCGCGATCAACTCAGTGCGGTGGAACGTCCGCTTGCCGAAATAGAGCAGCACCAGGCTGACGATCCATAGCCCCAGCCCCAGCAGCAGGGTCAGCCAGACGCTGAAGTAGATCACGCCGACGGCCTGCGCCAGCAGCAGAATCACTACCGGCAGCACCACCAACGAACCGGTCTGGTAGGCGTCCTGGAAGGTCTTAGCCCGCACCGAGACCAGCATCATCGAGGTCAAGCCGAAGGCTGCCGCGGCCGGCGCTACCCAGACCACCATCACGCTCCAGATCAGGTTGGGGAACAACGGCTCGCCCACCAACTGCGCGGCGGCCAGGTTGGCCGTGAGACTGTAGAGCACGTAGCCCAATAGCGATACCAGCAGCGCGGGCAGCCAGGCCGACAACAACTTACCCGTCAGCAACTCGCCGTCGGTGGTGGGCGTGTAGAGCAGCGCCTCCAGCGTCTTGCGCTCCTTCTCGCCCACAAAGCTGTCGGCCGCGATCACGTTGGAGACCATGATCGGCACGATCAGGAACATCGGCGCCAGCATGTAGACCAGAAAGAAGACTGCGCCGGCTGCGTCAGGGTCCAGGCCCTCGAGCTGCGAGCGCAGGCCGGGCGACACCATGGCTAACAGCTCTTGCAGGTCGTTGCTGCCGGCTCCGGTGCTCCCTAAGGCTGCGGGCAACAACAGCACCAGCAGCGGCAGCACCACGAACAGGATCACCGGCAACAGGATGATCGGCAAGACAACGCCTTTGTTCTGCAAGACGACCCGCAGGTCCTTGCGCATAATGGCCCAGATCGCTCGCCAGTTCATTGCTTCACCTCCGCGTCGCTGTGCAAGGCAAAATAGAC
>JBFYTD010000419.1:0-3300 GCA_041300885.1 Anaerolineae bacterium
CGTGGGCGAGATGCGACGCGGAGGAGTGGTCGAGTGACGGGTCAGCACTGTCAGTCCTTGGCCCGTTGTGTGTGCGCAGGACTGACAGTGCTGGTCGCGCCGGGGGCAAGATGCGACGCGGTGGGCTGATTAAGGGGCGGGTCAGCACTGTCAGTCCTTGCCCCGTTGTGCGCGCAGGACTGACAATGCTGGTCGCGCCGTGGGCCAGATGCGACGCGGAGGAGTAGTCGAAGGACGGGTCAGCACTGTCAGTCCTCCACCTCGTCGAACAGCAAATCCCTCATCGCACCCTCGTTAGCGGCTATCTGATGAGCGGCGACGAAGGGCTGGAGACCGTCGAACCAGGTCAAGACTTCAGTGCGACGGACGGTGGTCTTTCGGTCGCTGGTCAGAATACCGTAGGAGGAGTAGGGCCAGGCGCGGAAGTCCGTCACCAGGCCGTGAGTTTGCGGGTTATGATGGATGTAGATGATCAGTTGCTGGAAGTAGCGGTCACTGTCCACCCGTTTACGCTTGAACGGGCGCATGAAGAGGTTGCCGCTGCGCCCGTAGGCTTTGTTGAAGGCCTTGGTGTAGGTGCCGAACCAATTGGCGAACTGCAAGCTGATGTAATCCTGGGCTTCCTCGATGGAAACGAAGGGCCGGATAGCTCGCAGAGCCTCTAACTCGAGGATCTGCACCAGCAGATGAAAGTGATTGCGCAATAAGCAGAAAGCGAACGTGACGGCGACCGGTGAGATGTATTTTGCGTAGAGCCTCATGAAGTAGTGATAATTGCGCTCCACGCGAAACAGGTTCTCGCGGTTGTTGCCGCGATTGTAGATGTGATAATATTCGCCGGGAACGAGCGGTTCGGGTTGGGACATCTCTCGCCTCTATGGACATGATTGACTGATCGATTATTCTGAGTATGCACGCGGACGAGCTTTTTCGTCAAGTCAGGGTGCGTAGGACTGACAGTCCTGACTCGACACGTAGACAAGACCGACGCGTCGAGGCTGGCTTTGGGGACGGGTTCAGGACTGTCAGTCCTTGGTCTTGGGCGTAGGACTGACAGTCCTGAGTCTGCGCGCGGACAAGGCCGACGCGTCGAGACTGGCTTTGGGCACGGGTGCAGTACTGTCAGTCCTCGGCCAGCGCCTCGATCCCCCGCAGCGCCGGCACCACGTTGTCCAACGCCTCGCCGTAGCCGGCCGGATAGATGTAGCTGCCCCGCTCGCCGGCCGTTTTGTCCTGCTCCACGACGATGCGGTTGGCCTCGGCGTAGGGGTCGTGGCGGATGCCGGTGACCTGCCAGGAGACTTTCATGCCCGGCGCGCCGCCGGCGATGCTGAACTGATTGTCCTTGATCTCCTGGGCGATGTACAGGTTGGGAGCGGGTGCGCCGATGGCCGTCAGTTGGTAGCGAAAGTCCTCGTTCAACGCTTCGAACCAGTCCGGCAGCTCAACCACCGCCGCGCCGTTGGCGTCTAGAGTGGCCACGCCGTCGTAGATGTTCTTCATGTCGGGCGACTCGACGAAGGAATGGCTCAGGTATTTGTTGGCCGGGTCCAGTGGGTGGTCGATGCGAAAGGCGCCGGCGTTCTTGAAGAGTGTGCCAACGGTCCAGGTGTTGCCAAAGAATAGACCGGCGTAGCCCGTGGCGCTGCCGTTGTTGTCGCCGCGTATCGCCTGGCGGTTGGCGTCGCTGCCGTTGGCAGTGCCTTGCACGCCGATGTAGGCCGACAAGCCATAGACGCCGGCATTCAAGGGGGCAAAGGATTGGCCGTAGACGCCGATCTGAGAGTTGCTGCGTCCACCGACGCCGTAGCTCGAGCTGCTGAAGCCATTCACGCCCCAGTTCGAGGTGCTCGTGCCGCTCACCCCCACGCCGCTGGACGAGTTACCATACACGGCCGTGCCGCCCGTGGCTTCGGCGTGCAGCTTGCCGCCGGTCGGGCTGAGCGTGCCGATGCCAACGTTGCCGCCGGGGCTTTGCAACAGCAGGTTCTTGGGCGCAAACGTGGCATAGTCAAAGCCGTAGATGTAGCCCTGCTCGCCGCCAAAGCCCACCGCGATGCCCTTGCCCGCGGCCGCGGGCAGCGGGGTGCTGTCGCCCTGGAACCAGCTCGTGCCGTTGACGTTGAAAGTCGATTGGGGAGCGGTAGCGCCGATGCCAACGTTGCCGCCGCCCGGCTGGATGACCAGCGGTTGGCCGTCAGTCGTGCCGAGGTAGTTCACAGTCGGGTCCGTGCCGGCGTTGCCGCTGAGCAGCCAGCCGTCGCCGCCGCCGGTCCACGTGCCGGTCTGGTCCCAGTGGCTGGCCGTGAGTTGAATGTCGAAGATGTCGATGTCGCCATCCTGGTCGGCGTCGCAGGCGGGGTCATAGGCCGCAGCGAATGCGCAGGGTGCGGCCGCTGCAGGAGCGACAGCCGCGATCAACAAGACCAAGACCAAGAGGAACACACTGAGCTTGCGGTGCATGAAGCACCTCCTTGGGGAACCGAAAAGATACTGCCCGCCGGCAGCTACTCAGTTAAACGCAAAACCGGCGCCTTTCAACAAAGGCGCCGGTTAGCTTGTTCCCCATGGTCAGAATTGCCGTCAGTTCAACGGCTTGAGCTGCGCCTCGATTTGCGCTCGATGCGGCTCCAGGAAGGGAGGCAGCGCCAGCCGCTCGCCCAGGGTCTCCAGCGGCTCGTCTGCGGTGAAGCCCGGCCCGTCGCTGGCCAGCTCGAACAGCACGCCGTTGGGCTCGCGGAAGTAGATGCTGCGGAAGTAGTAACGATCGATCATACCGCTATGGCGCACGCCACTGCTGCTCAGGTGCTGCTCCCAGGCGGCGTGCTGCTCGAAGGTCGGCACGCGGAAGGCCACGTGATGCACGCCGCCCGCGCCGGGCTGGGCGAAGGGCAGATCGGGCCGCACGAGGACATGAAGTTCAGCCGCCGCGCCGTCGCCGGCCATGGCGTAGACGTGGACGGTGTGCTGCGGGCTGGCGGGGTCGGGATAGCTGCCGGCGGGCCGCATGCCCATCACCTGGGTCAACACGCGCTCGGTCGGCTCCAGCCGCGCGATGGTCATCACCGCCGGCCCCAGGCCGCGGATCTGGTGCTCGGCCGGCACGGGGCTGCGCTGCCAGGGATGGACCGGGCCGTTGGCATCGGCCACCAGGCTCAACCGCTGGCCCTCGAAGTCCTCCAGGTCTAGTACAGTGCAGCCGTGGCGCTCGGTCACGTCTGAGTGGGCTACATCGTGCGCGGCCAGGCGGTCAGCCCACCACTCCAGGCTGGCGACGCTGTCCACCCGCAGGCCGGTGCG
>JBFYTD010000420.1:0-3295 GCA_041300885.1 Anaerolineae bacterium
GCGACTCTCCGAGCAGGAGCAGCGCGCCTTGCAGATAGTGCAGATCAAGGGAGGCGAGCTGCGTACTGAGCGCTTTCGCAGCCTCTTGCAGCAATCCGAGCTGGTAGCCCCGGAGGAGACTAAGCCGCGCGGCTATGGCGCCTTGGCCAGATTGACCCCTAAAAAACCATCGGACAAGCCGGACTTCAGCGCGGTGCTGGAGAACCTGATGCGCTGGGGGCTCATCTGGACGCACACGCTGGGCGACCGGCAGCCTGCCAACGCTAAGCTCAACTTCGACGGCGGCCGTTTCGTCTACATCCCCGACGAGGTGGCGCGCCACTTGCCGCCGCCAGCAGAACAGCGCCAGACGCTGCTCCAGGTAGCCGCGCCGTTGGAAGCATCGGCCCGCACCTTCCAGCGTGACCTGTACCTGCTGTGGAGCGCCGCGCGTGAGACGCCTTTGACCTTACTCAACTCCGGGCTGCTGCGCCTGAGCGACCTGAAGCGGGTCTCTGGCCAGTTGCTGGTCTCCGAAACCATCGGCAAGGGAGCCAAGGAGTCCGACTTCCGCCGCGTGCTCTTTCTGCGCCAGCTTAGCGTTGCGCTGGATCTGCTCACCTTCAACGGCGACAAGCTCACGCCTCGCCCTGACCCGCCCTTTCTCAAGCAACTGGCCACCGAGCGAGTGCGGCTCACCTACCGACGTTGGCTGGCAGGTAATTGGTGGAACGAGCTCTGGCGCACCTATGTCCAGGGCCAGACCAGCGCCGAAGGCAGTCCGGCTGAGCCCGCGCCGCCGCGCATCATTGAGGCGCGGCAGAAGGTGGTGGACCATCTGGCGCGGCTCGCGCGGTCCAACCCCCAAAACTGGATCGCCGTTGACGACCTGGTGGACGGCATGAACGACCGGGACGACGAGTTCCTGCTGGGCTGGCAGTCGATCAAGGACGACAACCGCAACTATAGCTACCGCAACTACGGCTCGCGCTACCAATACAACCCCCTGGGCTGGGCATGGTACATCTACGGCTCTGGCTCAGATGCAGGCTGGGACCGCGTCGAGCGAGTCTTCGTCGAGGCGGTGCTGACCGAAGGGCTATACTGGCTGGGCCTGCTGGACCTGGGCTATGCCTCGGACGTGACGGCCGCGGCGCGGGGCGGAGCCGCGCCGAACAAGCCGCTGGCCGTGCGTCTGACCGACATGGGGCGCTGGCTGCTGCTGCAAGAAGCGCCGCCGGCCGTGCCTGAGGAGACGGGCCGGGTGGTGGTGCAGCCCAATTTCCATATCTTCGCCTTCGACCCCATCTCGGACGCGGTGCTGGCCCGGCTGGACACCTTCGCCGTGCGCCTGAACGCCGAGCGGGCCATCGAGTACGTAGTCAGCCGCGAGTCGGTCTACCGCGCGCAACTGGCCGGCCAGACCACGGGCGAAATCCAGGGTTGGCTGGAGCAGGTGACGGGCGCGGCCTTGCCGCAGAACGTGGCTCGCAGCCTGACCGAATGGCAGAGCGACTTCGAACGCATTGTGATCCGCGGCCGCGTAGGCTGGCTGGAGACGACCCCTGAGCAGGCCGACGCGCTACTGGACAACCCGATCCTGCGGCCAGCCATCGTGAAGCGTATCTCGCCGTCCGGCCTGCTGGTGCGAGCCAGCCGCATGGACGCGCTGGAGCAGGCCCTGCTGGCGGCCGGCGAGCTGCCCGCGCGCAGCGCCGATCCGGCCAACGCGCACCGCGACAGCGTCACCCTGGCCGCGGATGGCCGGATCGCCTTCGTGCATCAAAGCCCCAGCATCTACGCCTACGGCCAACTACAGGCCATCAGCGAGCAGACGGACGAGGGCTGGCGGGTAACGCGCGGCAGCGTCAGCCGGGCGCGGCAGGCTGGCATGGACCCGGCCGCGATCATCGCCGCGCTGGAGGCCATGGCTGTGAGCGGCGTGCCGGCCGCCTTGCAGCAGCAAATCAAGGCCTGGGCCAGCTACTACGGCGCGGCCAGCCTGCAAACCGTGACCGTTGTGCAATTCAAGAGCCAGGAGACGCTGGAGGAACTGCTGGCCGATCCAGCCCTGGCGCGCGTCCTCAAGCCCTGGCCGCCGCAGGCCAAGCTGGGCATGGCCCGCGTCGCAGCGCAGGATGTGGCCGCTGTGCGAACTTTGTTGGCGGAGCGTGGGGTGGACGTGAGCGAAGGGCGATCGGAGGCCGCGGCATGATCAGCAGCGAGGATGATTTGCAGACTGGACCCAATTTGCCACAGGTAGGGCTGCGGCTATAATTACGGTCAAGTCAGCCGCCGCTTGCTCTACCACCCCGTTTCGTGTGAGGACTTATACCCATGAACCCTGCGCTTTTGGCCCATCTGCAGACTGCCCAGTTGACCCTCGATCCGCAATACCAGTCCCTCCATGCGGCCATAGCCGCCCTCAAACGCGCAGTCGCGTTGGCCAACGATGAAACCCTGGACGCCATCGCCATGCACAAGCACCTGGCCAGGCTTGAGGAGGCTGCGGCGCGGCTGGACGATCCCACCCTGGCCGCGGCTGTGGCTGCCTTTGCCCAGCAGACGGAGCATGGCCTGGACGCCCTGGCCTTCGAGTTCGCCCGCGACCTTAAGCACGTCTTCGAGCAGCGCGGCCAGACGGTGGAGGGCCGGCCGCCGACGCTGGTGGTCGACTCGCTGGCCCTGCACATCGACATGGGCGCGCGCAAGGCTCAGTGGTTCTACGGCAAAGAGGCGTTGACCTCGCCCATCGCGCTGTCCATCAACGCCATTGTCAAAGCCTACGACCAGCAGAACAAAGCCATCGTGCTGCGCAGCATCGACGTGCCGGCCTTCATGGCGGAGCTACACAAGGCCTGGCAGGACTCGCTGGCGAAACGCCAGCGGCCTCCGGCCGGCAAGCGCATCAATGTCGTCGAGGTTTACAGCCAGATGACGCTCAACCGCCAGTCGCCGCGCTTTTGGAACAGCCCGGCGCGCAGCAACTTCAGGGACTACGAGCGGGCCCATTTCGTGCGCGATCTGGTGCTGGCCCAGGCTGCGCCGACGGTCGAGGCGGACGGCGAGATGCTGCATCTGCGCCTGGGCGTGGCTACCAAGAGCCAGGCCGACAGCCCGGCGCGCAGCATCTGGCTGCCGCAGAGCGCGCTGGACGGCGAGTATTATTCGGATCTGACCTTTGCTGCGGAGTAACCCATGCCCCTAACCCCATCCGTGGCCCGCCAGATCGTCGAGGTGCTGGGCAGCAGCGGCACGCCGCCGGTCAAGGGCGTGCAGTACTTCAACGCCGGCAATCATTCGCTGCTGGACGCGC
>JBFYTD010000039.1:0-10540 GCA_041300885.1 Anaerolineae bacterium
TGACGCCGTCGATAGCCAGCACGCGCACTGGATTCTCAGCCAGCGCCAGTTCTTCGAAGCCCATGAAGCCGATCGCGTTGCGGTTGCGGGAAACCTCACGCGTAAGCGCCGGTGGATCGTTGGAGAAGCGCATAAAGACGCCTGGTGACGTGCGAATGGTGATGAATAGGCCCAGAGCCAATACGGCCAAGCCGGCCCAACTTACGTATTGGCCGATCTTGGCTCGTCGTTTGATGTACTTGTCGTTGGTGTAGATGCGCATATTGTTTGCAGAAGGGTTGAGAAGGAAAGGAGGGAAAGGGGGAAACGAGGAAAAAGAGGGAAAGGAGGGGGTCAGGGTTGTAAGTCATGTTTTCCCTGTTTTCCTATCTTTCCTTTGTTTCCCTCGCGCCCTTAAGGTCGATACTTGCCGACGATCAAACAGGCATTCTGTCCGCCCAGCCCAAAGGAGTTGGACAGGGCTACGTTGACCTGAGTATGGCGCGCCACGTTGGGTACGTAGTCCAGATCGCACTCGGGGTCGGGCGTACGATAGTTGATGGTCGGGTGGATCGTGTCGGTGTGGACGGCGTAGACGCACGCCAGCGCTTCGACGGCCCCCGCGCCGCCGAACAGATGCCCCACCATCGACTTGGTGGAGCTGATCGGAATTTCATAGGCGCGTGGGCCAAAGACATCTTTGATGCCCTTGGTCTCATGGGCGTCGCCCAACGGGGTCCCGGCCGCGTGCGCGTTGATGTAACACACCTCGTCCGGGCTGATGCCTGCGTCGGCCAGCGCGTTGTGCATGCATAGCGCAGCGCCCTTGGCCTCCGGATCTGGCGCGGCGATATGGTAGGCATCCGCCGACTCGCCCCATCCCAGCACCTCGGCGTAGATGCGCGCGCCGCGCGCCAGGGCGTGCTCCAGGCTCTCCAGCACGAAGATGGCCGTGCCCTCGCCGATGACAAAGCCGTCACGGCTGGCGTCGAAGGGCCGGCTGGCGCGCGGCGGGTCATCGTTCTGGGTCGTGACGGCCCGCATGGCCTCGAAGGTGGCAAAGAACATCTCCGAGATCATGGCTTCAGTGCCGCCCACCAGCATTACGTCGGCTGCGCCGCGGCGGATCTCCTCCGTGCCTACGCCAATGGCCTGGGTGCCGGCCGCGCAGGCCGTCACCACGGTGTTCAGCGGCCCGCGAAAGCCGAAGACATTGCTGACGTGGAAGGCTGCCATGTTGGGCAGGCCATTGATCACGTCTACAGGGCGGCTGCGCATCTTGCCGGTCGTGACGCTGGATTTGATCATGTCGATGAACATGTCCTGGCCGCCCACGCCCGTGCCCAGGATCACGCCCATGCGCGTCGGATCTTCCATCTTGAAGTCCAATCCCGCATCCTCTACGGCCTCATGGGCAGCTACGACAGAAATCTGTGAGCAGCGGGCCATGCGCCGGACTTCCTTGCGCGCGATGCGCGACTCAGGGTTGAAGTCCTTGATCTCGCCAGCCACATGGCTGTCGTATGGAGTCGCGTCAATCACTACCCGGCGGCGCTTGCGTTCGGTCACGCCGTTGATGGCCGACTTGAGGGCCACCAGCAGCGCCTCATCGGGGAGCGGCGGCAGTTCATCCTGCTGGTGGCCGTTCAGCCCCTGAAGCTCGTCGATCAAAGCGTGCCGGACGTTGGCCGGCAGTCTCTGAAGGGTTTCGTGCAAAGTTGGCATAGGTTCAAACTCGCTGTGGATAGTTGTTTTCGTGCCCAAGTTTCGTCTGGGCGCAGTCAATCGGAGTTATCGAGCAGCGCCGGCTGTTGGGCCAGGCCGGCGCGAATCTTGCCAGGAACGTCGGCCTGCACCGCCTCGCTGGCTACTTTCAATGCGCTGCGCACTGCACGGGCGTTGGAACGGCCGTGGCCGATGATACAGATGTGGTTCAGGCCGAGCAGCACAGCGCCACCATACTCGGCATAGTCCATCTTCTTAGCCAGGGCGCGGAAGGCTGGCTTGGCCAACAGCGCGCCCAGCTTGGTGCGGAGGGTGCGCATCAGCTCTTCGCGCAGCCCCTGGACGATCAGCGAGGCCACGCCCTCGGAGAGCTTGATGATCACGTTGCCGGTGAAACCGTCCGTGACCACCACGTCCGCGTTGCCGGCCGGAATATCCTTGCCCTCCAGGTTGCCGACGAATTGGAGGCCCGGCGTCGCCTTGATCAAGTCGTAGGCTTCCTTGACCTGCACATTGCCCTTGCCCTCCTCCTCGCCGATGGAGACAAGGCCAACGCGCGGGCTAGCCAGGCCCAACACGCTCTGGGCGTAGATGTTGCCCATCACCGCAAACTGCTGCAAGAAGACCGGCTTCCAGTCGGTGTTGGCGCCGATGTCCATCAGCAGGCAGGAGCCGCTCTTGGTGGGGAAGCGCGTTGCCAGGGCGGGTCGGTGGATGCGCCGCTGTCCGTCCACTTTGATACGGCCCAGTTCGAACAGCGCCACAGCCAGCGCGCCGCCGGTGTTGCCCATCGTGACGAACGCGTCAGCCTCGCCCTGTTTGACCAGCCGCATGCCCACGTGCATCGAGGACTGCGGCTTGCCGCGCACCACATCGCCCGGCTTGTCCTCCATGGTGATCTCCTGGGCCGCGTCGACTACGGCGATGGACAGGCCGGCGCTGTCGTGCTTGGCCAACTCCTGCCGCACCACTGCCTCCTGGCCCACCAGGATCAGGGACAGGTCGAACTCACGAGCGGCCTCAACCGCTCCCGCTACCGTGACCTCGGGCCCGTGGTCGCCGCCCATCGCATCTAACACGATTCTCATGACGTCTCCTGCAAGAGGCCCAGAGCTAACACGCCTGGGCCGGCCAGCGCAGCCAACACCGGGCCTAGCTCGATGATAACAAGTTCATGAACATTCAGGGCAGCGCGCACGTCAGGCTCAAACGCTTTCGCTTCTGCCAACACATTAGTGTGGGCAATGGCCACGCGCACGGGGCGATTGCCGACCTTGGCGCGGCTCGTCTCGATCAGCGCAGCCTTGGCGCTCTTGCGCCCACGCTCCCGGCCGATCGGCTTGAGCAGGCCATCGTCCACCATCAGCATTGGCTTGACATTGAGCAGCGTACCCATCATACCCTGCACCGATGAGAGCCGGCCGCTGGCCACCAGATACTTGAGCGTATCGACAGTGAAGACAGTGGTGATGTGGTCGCGGATGGCAGGCAGCGCGGCCATGATATCGCCGTGCGAAGCGCCGGCTTGGGCCATCTCCGCAGCGCGAATGGTCTGCCAGCCGCCGCCGATCGAGACGCCGGTCGTGTCCCACAGCGTCACCGGGATATCGGTCTCGTGCCCGGCTGCCTGCACGGCCGAGTTGTAGGTGCCGCTGAGCTTGGCAGAGACTGCGGTGATGATCGCGCTGGTGGCGCCTTCGGCCTTCACCTGCTGCAGCGCCTCGATGAACTGGCCCGGCGAGGGCTGGGTGGTGGTCGGCAGCGGCGCGTCCTTGGGCAGGCTGGCCAGCCGCCGGTAGAACTCGGCTTCCGGCATCTCCACCTTGTTGAGGTAGGTCTCGTCGCCGAAGATCAGGCTGGCCTGACACTCGACGATGCCAAGCTGCTGCAGATACGCTGCCGGTACATTTTGGCTGGAATCGCAGATCACACGGACGGTCATCGATGTTCGCTCCTACATTACTATAAAACACGACGCCGGGCAACAAGATGCGGCGGCGCCGTGGACTGCACCAACCAACCAGTATCCACAGGGTACGCGGTTCTGTCAAAACGGACGTGTGACGCCAAGCCTGAAACCAGCAGAGCGCTGCTGCGTATTGAGCTATGTAAGCTGCGTCGCTCAGTGCGGCGCTACAGATCCATCCAGAAGGAGAAAGCATCATGGATAAACGACTCTATCGCTCCCGCAACGACCGGGTGATCGCTGGCGTCTGCGCTGGCCTTGGCCACTACTTTAACCTCGACCCCGTTCTGATCCGCGTTCTGGCGGTGATTGTGGGGTTCATGTCATTTGGCACGCTGGTGCTGCTCTATCTGGTGCTGGCGTTGATTATGCCGCTGGAGCCAGAGCAGTCGTTGACGACCGGCGAAGAGCGATCAGTGACCGGCGACCGGTAGACGTTGATCGTTCAGCGCTGTGGCCGGTCTTTGCGCAGCACCCCGGAGGTCTGCCGGAGTGGGCCTGACCGAGCCACCAATCGCGCACCGATGAACCTGGACCACATCCGCGCAGCGATCCCTGCGCTTGCCAGCAGCATCTACCTCAACACCGGCACTTTCGGCCCCTTGCCCACGCCGGTGGCCGACGAAATTCGCCGCGCCTATGGCGAAATCGAACGTCAGGGCACCTTCTCGCCCAGTATCTTCTGGCAGATGGAGCTGGAAGGCTTCGAGGCTGTGCGCCAGCAGGTAGCCTCCCTGCTGCATGCCGATCCGGCCGAGATCGCTCTGACCCGCAACGTCACCGACGGCATCAACATCGTGCTGCACGGCCTGGATTGGCAGCCGGGCGACCAGGTGATCCTGACCGACCACGAGCACCCCAGCGGCACGGTGCCCTGGCTCGCTCTGGCTGAACGGGCTGGCGTCGAGCTGCGTTGGCTGGAGATGGTTGACAATGCCGATGAGATCGCGGCTCGCTTCGAGGCTCTGCTGACTCCACACACGCGACTGGCTCAGCTCAGCCACGTTTCCTGCCTGACCGGCCTGCGCCTGCCCATTGAGCGGCTGTGCAGGCTGGCCAGGCAGGCCGGCGTGCTGACGCTGGTGGACGGCGCCCACGCCGAGGGACAGTTCGCGGTCGATGTCCGGGCGCTGGACTGTGACTTCTATGCAGCTTGCGGCCACAAGTGGCTGCTGGGCCCGCAAGGCGTGGGCATGCTCTACCTGCGGCGCGAGCACGTCCAGCGGCTGCGTCCGATCTGGCTGGGCTGGGACGTGGCGCAGCCCTTCGACCGGGCGGAGCGCAGCTATTTGCTGCAGGACACAGCCGCCCGCTTCGAGCAGAGCACGCGGGCTTGGCCGCTCTATCTGGCCTTCGGCAAGGCCATCGAGTTTGTCGAGGGGGCAGGGCTGGCAGCCATCGAAGCGCGTGTGCAGGGACTGCGCCGCGACTTCGTCGGCCAACTGCAAACGATTGCAGGGGTTACGCTGCTCAGCCCGCTCGATACCGCTCTGGGCACCGGCCTGGTCACCGTGCGCGTGGATGGCTGGCGCTATGATGTCCTTCAGCAGCGACTGTGGGAACAGCACCGCATGATCACCAACGTCATTCGCGAGTTCAATGCCCTGCGTTTTTCATTGGCGTTCTTCACCAGTTCATCTGAGCTGGATATCGCCCTGCACGCTGTCGCAGCGGCCAGCAGCCAGTGAACTACGCGCAGAATCGCAGACCCGGCGCTTAGCGCCGGGTCTGCTGTTTACATGAAGGTGCGACGTTCAGGTAACCAAGGCCAATGGTGCGCGGGCGGGGGGGAACGCACCTGACCACGGAGGTGAGGGAGAGTCTTGTATCTTGCCCTGGGAGAAACAAGCCAAACCTCGCCGACGCCTTCGATAGCTATTCTAGCATACTCCCTTTATCTTGACAAGAATCAATTTCGTCTAGCGATACGCCAGGGCGCCAAAGTCCAGCGCGGCCTCGCGCGTTGGCTCCAGCGGGAAGACTCTAGGCAGCATAACGTGGAACTGGCTGCCGCCGCCCTCGGCATCCTGCACCCAGATGCGACCGCCGTGCTGCGTGACGATGTGCTTGCAGATGGTCAATCCCAGCCCGGTGCCCTTGTAGCGCCGCCGCGCGCTGCTGTCTACCTGGTAGAAGCGCTCGAACACCCGTTCACGCTCTTCGGCCGGCACGCCGATGCCGCTGTCGATCACCGCAATCTCCACGGTGTCGCCCCGATCCCAGCCGCACACCTGCACCCGGCCGCCCTCTGGGGTGAACTTGATCGCGTTCTCTACCAGGTTGGTCAGCACCTGTTCCAGGCGCATGACATCGGCTTCGATCTCGCCCAGGCCCTCTGGTAGCTGGCAGGTGACGGCCAGACCCTTTTTGTGGGCCAGCGGCTCTAGCTTCTCCACCACACTTATGACCAGATCGGCCGGCTGCATCGGCACCGGCCGCAGCCGCACCTGACCCGACTCTAGCCGGCTGAACTCCAACAGATCTTCGATCATGCGCTGCAAATGGCTGGTTTGCTCCTGCACGGTGCCAAGGAAGTCGCGCTGCAGGTCAGTGACCGGCCCGGTCTTGCCCATCAAGATGATCTCAACGAAGCCCTTGATCGAGTGCAGCGGCGTCTTCAACTCGTGCGAGACTACCGAGAGGAAGTTGGACTTCATCCGCTCCAGTTCTTTCTGCACGGTGATGTCGCGCAGCACGACCACGACGCCGCCGACCTGCTCGCCTGCCTCGGTGGCGCGGTAGAGCGGCGCCGCCAGCGCCTGAAAGGTGCGCGGCTGGCCGTCGCTGGCAAAGCCGGCCGCCGCGATGGGCAGCTCGCGGATCAGGACCTGGCCGGCGACGGCAGTCTCCTCCAGCAGATCGACCAGTTCGTCGGCGGACAACAGGCTGCGGATCGGCGCGCCGGCCAGCGGTCCTTCCAGCACGAAGAGCCGCGCCGCCACCGGATTCATCAGCACCAGGCAGCCCTCGGTGTCGGCCACTAGCACGCCATCGCCGATGCCGGCCAGCACCGCCTCCAACTCGCGCCGTTTGTCGGTCGAGTCGCCAAACAGGCGGGCGTTCTCCAGCGCCGTGGCGGCGAAATAGGCGAAACTTTCGACCAGGCCGCGTTGAATGCGGCTGCTGGCGTCGTCGTTGTTCACGCCGACCAGCAGCGCGCCGATGGGCTGGCCGCGTACCATCATGGGCGTGACCTCCAGCGCGGTCACGGGCCAGGTCTGGGTCAACGCCAGCACGCCTGTATGCCCATTCGCGCCTGCCGTTGGCCTCAACACCTGGCTGCGCCCGGAGTAGAGCGCCTCCTGGAAGCTGGCCGGTTCACTCACCGCCAGCGGACCAGGGAGCGGCATAGCCGCGCCGTCAGGCGCAACCATGCTGCTCACAGCCTGGCGCTGGCCGTCCAGCAACGCCACGGCGCAGTAGGGCGACTCCACCAGCCGGCTGAGGCGGTCGGCAATAGTGCGCAGGGTGTCGTTGAGATAGAGGGTGGCCGACAGCGCCTTGGCCACCTCTTGCAGCGCGCGCAGCTCCAGCACGCGGTCGCCCAGGTCGGTGGCGGTGCGTTGCAAGGCGCGGGCCTGGGCCGCCAGGTCCTCGCTGCGCGCGGCCAGCGCCACCTGCAGGCGGTCCACCTCGCTCAGCCGGCCGGCCAGAACCAAGCTGGCGCCCGCGATGCCAAAAATCAACAGCAGCAGCAGCAGGTAGCGTGTGAGAAAAAGCGGGTCGGCCAGGAAGCCCAGGCTGCCGTAGGAGACCACCAACGCCAGCGCGTAGAGCGGACCGTAGGCGAAGGGCAGCCAGACCAGCCAGCGCGCATCTGGCCCATAGACCAACGACTTGAGCGCCAACACCGGGTAGAACAGGTAAAGTGGGCTGGCTACGCCCTCGTCCAGGGCGATCAGCGCGGTGACGAAGAGCACATCGGCCAACTGCGACAGCCAATACGGCCAGGTGGCGTGCAGGCGGCCGCTTAGTGGACTGGCGAAATAGACGGTTGTGGCCACGGTGAACAGTGCATACAGGCCGACAGCGGCCTGGACCTGCACAGTAGCGCCTTGGGTGAGCTGCCACGCGCCGATAGCCAGCAGCAGCCATTTGACCGGAATGCTGTAGCGCAGCTCGTTGGAGCGCAGCCGGGCATAGTTGATGTTCATCGCGGCGGCGGCGTCGGCGGGATGGTTGGCGCGCCGATAGGGCCCGGGGTGGGCGGCGGCGGAGAGGTTGGAACGGGGCCCCCGCCCGACGATGGCGTATCGGTCGGCTGCGCCGGCGGCGAAGCTGCCGGGAGCCCAATGCTTGTTGCCGTCGCCGTAGCTGTCGCAGCCGGCGCAGGCGTGCGGGTCGGGGTAGCGCTGTGGGTGGTTGTTACGGTTGGCGACGCTGTGGCGGTCGGTGTGGCGGTGGGCGACGGCGTGGCCGTGCCAGTGGCGGTCGGTGTGGCGGTGGGCGTCGCTGTGGGTGTGGCGCTGGGCGTGGGGGTAGGGCTTGGTGTGGCGGTGGGCGTCGCCGTCGGCAGCAACAGTTCCACCGGCTGTGACCAGACGCCGTCGCTGCCCGCGCTGTAGAGGCGATTGCGCCGCACCGGGTTCAGGGCCAGGGCGGTCAGCAGTTGGCCGCCCTCGCTGTTGACCGCTTGCCAACTTTGCCCTGCGTTGTCGGAGCGAAAGAGCTGGCTGCGCTCGTCCAGGGCAAACAGGGTCTCGCCCACCCGCGGGTCCACCAATAACGTGCGTACCATCCCCACCGCGCCCGGCAGCTCGGCGGCTGTCCAGCGTTCGCCGCCGTCGGCGCTGTGAAAGACCACGGCGCGGCTGCCGGCAAAGACCAGCCCGCTGCGTTCCTGGGCGGTAGCCAAACTGGCAACTTCAGCCAACGGGGGTAGGTCGCCGGCCGGCTGCCAGTTCAGCCCCTGATCCTGGCTGCGCCGGACGCCGGCCCCCGTCGAGATGTAGAGGATGGCAGGCTGTTCGGCGTCCACGGCCAGCAGCAGGCGCTGCGCGTCCGCCGCGTCGCCTGGCAACAAGCCAGAGCGCCGCCACGACCGACCGCCGTCGCTGCTGAACCAAAGCTGCGGCGCGCTGGCCAGGAACACCCACTGGGGATCATGCGCCGACAGCGCCAAGGTGTAGGCAAGTGACGAGCTAACTGTCTCGCCGTCGGCCGGCCAGCGACCGCCGGCCCGCCAGGTGCTGCCGCCATCGCTGCTGTGATACAGCCGCACCTCGCCGTTGGTACGGACCAGCGCGTACAGTGTCCACGGGTCGGCTGGTGCTACCGCCCAGTCGACTAGCAAGTTGGCGCCCAGCCGGGTCGCTGGCAGGCCGTTGTCGGCGCGCGCCCAGGTCACGCCGTCGTCAACGCTGCGCCACAGGTTGCCAGGGGTTTGACCATAGAGCAGGGTGGCTGCGCCGCTGGGCAGGGCCTGCAAGCGCAACACCGGCTGACCGCGCAGGGCCAGCGGCTGGCTGGCTGGGGCCTGCGACCAGGCAATGGGCAGGGCCAACAGCGGCGACAGAAAGACCAGCGTGGCCACGATCAGTTGCAGGCTGCGTTGGCGGTACCAGGGCGCCGGCTGGGGCTGAGGGGCGGGTGGAGCTTGCGTCTCCATGGCTAGCGCGGCGGCGGAGTCGGCGTGGCCGGCGGCTCGGTGGGCGCGGGCGGCTGTGGGGGGGCGCTGGTAGGCTGGGGCGCCGGTTCAGCCGTAATTGCCGGCGTGGGCGTCGAGGTGGCTGCGGCCGTGGGCGCGACCGTGGGTGCAACGGTGGGCACGCGCGTGGGAGGCAGACCCACTGGCAGGGCCATGATGTCGGCCTCGGTGCTCACCAGGCGCGCGGCCACCCAACCAGGCTTTTCATCGACGCAGCACACCACCAGCCAGTCGCCCGCCTCGTTGCGGCCCAGCAGCGCCAACTGGCCGCCTGCACCGATCTGGCCGACGATGGGGAAGTCGGTGCCAGGCCCCAGCCGCACGTTGAGGCTGTCGGTCTGCGCCTGGACGAAGGGAGTGGGCGCGGTCTCGATCAAGGGGGTGGGTGTGGCTGTAGGCTGGAATTGTTGCAGGGCGCTAAGGGCTTGCGAGGGATCCTGCACCGCCAGCGCCAGTGCGTTCTGATAAGCCAGCGCGGCGGTCGCCTCGTCGCCCACAGCCAGCGCTGCCTCGCCTTGGCGCAGCAGCAGTCGATAATACAGGTCGGCCGCCTGGCCGTCCGCATAGTCGGGCTGCTCGGCCAGCAGGTCAGCCAGGGCCACGCTGGCCTGGGCTAAGTCGTCACGATCTAACGCTGTGCGCGCGCTGAGGAAGCGATTGGCCAGTTGCCGCTCCTCGGCCGCCTCCACGTTGCGCGGGCGCAGCGCCAACGCCTTGCCGAAGCGGGCCAGCGCCTGGCGAATGACATCAGCGTTGGCGTCGGGCGTGGCCAGCAGCGCCCGTCCACCGCGCAGGTAGAGCACGAAGAGCAGCTCGCGCACGGCGTCGCGTTGGTAGCTCGCGTCCAGCTCACTGAGTCGCTCCAGATGCTCGATGGCCAGACTAAAATTGCCGTCGTCGTAGGCCGCCACGCCAGCGTAGAACAGCGCCGAGGTCGCGCGCTGGCGCAGGACAAAGTCCAGTCGCTCGCTGGCGTCGGCGTAGACCGGGTCGACCGCGAGGATCGAGCGCAGCCGGGCCTCGGCCGTGTCCCAGTCTTCGGCCAGGATTGCGTCGTTGGCTGCCTCGTAGGCCAGGGCCACCTGTTCCAGCCTAGCTGCCCGCTCCAGCCCCTCCTGGGCCAGCGCTACGAAACGCTCCGGGGCCAAGCGCGCGAGGCCGCCGAAGGCCTCCTTGGCCCCCTGATAATCGCCCACAGCCAAGCTGGACTGCCCGCGGTTGTA
>JBFYTD010000040.1:0-9209 GCA_041300885.1 Anaerolineae bacterium
GCCACGGTGTTCACGCAGGTGACTGTGGAGTAGGCGGTCGTTCGATCAGGCCCGATACGCAAAGCGCCCGCTGCCATCAACCGGCAGCGGGCGCTTTTGTTTACAAGATGCGGTTATGGGACATGAATCAGTTGTTCACCGGTCAGGTCGACACAAGCCGCATACCTGCCGCGTCTCTTCAAACCGCCTCAAACCGCTGGATAGACTTTTTGTCCTTCGCGACGCGCAACCTCCACGATGGCGCTGCTGTCATCTTCCTCAAACTGCCGTAAGCCCACTGCAATCGGCTCGATGCGGCTGTCTGTACGGGCGGCCACACGCCACAGCAGGTCGACATCCTTGCGACTGCGTTCATCGTCAAACCTGGATGATACTACCAGTAGATCGATGTCGCTGAAAGCGCCAGCGCGGCCACTGGCCTGAGAACCAAAAACAACAGCGAATTGGGCGTCAATACCTTTGCTACCTAGTTCGTTGAGGTATTGTCTGACTGTTCTTGTAATTTCCTTATCAACCATATGTACACCTCTCGCGCTCTGCGAATGTAACTCCGGGCCTCTTCAACTGATGGCTCTGGAGCGAGCATTTCGGGATAGCGACCTTCAATGTTGAACGCGTTCATCTCAGCCAGAGCGTCGATTTGCTTCTCGTCTAGGCGAAGCTCCGCCAACTCGGACAACCTGACGAGGTTATGCACCCTGGGAGCCAAATCCTGCGTATTGCGACAAACATGAGCCTTCAGCACCTTCTCCAGAGCCAGATGGGCAAAGAATAGCCCTTGACGCGGCCTTCTGCGCTGGATCAACTCTCTGGCGACTTGCCAATCCTCTGTCGCTCCATCTCGCCAATATGCGACTTGTTTCTCGATATCTATCATACCCGTCAATCCTCCGGCGCTTGTATCCTATCAGCGCTTTCGCACATCATCCGCGGCTCAGTCCAGCCTTCGCCGCCGTCCAGCCTCACTGCGACCAGGCGATGTAACTCGGCTGCCCCGAACATTAGGCCCGATCTCGCATCCTCTGCAAGATCCCGTTCAACCGCGCCGGATCGCGGCTCAGCAGCCGGGCCAGTTCGCGGCCGGCGTCTTGCAGGTAGCGCTGCGCCTGGCTGGAGTCGCCCTGGGCCGCAGCGGCGTGGCGCAGAGACGCGGCGGCCAGCTCGTCGGCCGGCGCGTCGGCTGCGTTGAGCACGGTGCGCAGGAAGTCCAGCCGCTGGCCGAACTGGCGCACCTGGTCGCTCTGGCAGACGGTGACCCAACTTAGCGTGGCCGGCGGCTGCGGCGGCAGGTAGTGATAGACCTGGCCAGCCTTGTCGCGGCCGCCCACTACCAGCACGTTGACCTCTACCGGCACCTGGCGGCGCTGGCGCTGGTCCTGCACGTACTCCTCGCTCAGGTCGCCGGCTGCGATCAACTGGCGCACGAAGGGGTCGTCGTCCACCCGCACGTCGTAGATCAGACCATAGACCGCCGCCCCGTCGCTGCGCTCGGCCTGCACCAGCGAGCCGAAGATCGGCAGGTCATCCTCCAGGGTGCGGCAGCCGGCGGTAAAACCGGCCGTGCTGGCCCGCAGCACACGCCCCAAGGCGCGCTTGTCTGTTGCATTTTCTGTCATCTTCTCACCTGCCGCCGACAAATCGTTTAGTGTTGGCCTTGGGCGACTCCTCAACCCGCAGCCCGCGGCGCATCATCTCGGTGCGCAGCATCTGCTCCAGCGACGTGCGCTCCTGGCGCGAGACCAGCGCCAGCTCGTGCGCGCGCGTCAGCAGGTAGGGGTAGTCCAGCAGGCGGCAGTCGGACCAGACGGCCGCCAGGGCTGCCTCCAGCCGCTCTGGATCGCGCGCAATCCATTCAGGAGCTTCGATGCGGGCCAGGCTGGCGTTGCGCTCGCCCGGCTGGCTGGCCACGTTCATGTAGCAGAAACAGATGCGATGGCCGAGCTGCCTGAAGTTCTCGTTGATCTCGGACGTGGTGGCGAACAAGCTGCTGCGCTGGCCCGGCAGCAAGTCCTGGAACAGCGCTGCGTCGCTCAGCCCATCGTAGGGGTTGTCCTGGCGCAGACGTTCCTTGCTGATGGCATCGACCGGCAGCGCTGCCAGGTGCAGCAGGCGCAGCACGTTGGCGCTGCGCGGCCGGTCCACGTAGCCCAGCGGCACGGCATAGCTGGCGCGCAGATCGTCCAGCGGCGCTGCAAAGCGCTTGACCAGCCGGCCCTGCTCTGGATCGGTCAGGCGCTGCGGCATCCACGGCAGCAGCGGCCCGTCGGCCAGGGCCACCACCAGGCGCTCCATATCGCCGCCCAGCGCCTCCCGCTCCCGGCGGGCCAGCGCGGCCAGCGCCTCGGCCTCGCGCAGGTCGCGGCGTAGGTTGACCTCGTCGGCGTCTACGCGGTCCTGGTCCTGCTCCTCCAGCGGGTCGTCCTCGGCCATGCGCAGGATGGGCGCGGTGGCGGTGATCGGCGCCTCGCCGCTGCCCTGGCGCAGCACGATGGTGCCGACGTTGGTCAGGTAGTAGAGGGCGATGGCGTGAGTGTCAGGGTAGATCTGTGAACCGTCGCTGGCCACCAGCGTCGCCGGTTGGCCCTGCTCTGGCGTTGGGATATGCTCATCCAGCCGGTCGCCCAGCGGGTCTGCGCCGCGCCAGCTTTCGTCGACGCGGTGCGCGATCTCCAGCTTCTCGCGCAGCTCGTCGGTCACCTGGCCGCAGGCTTGCAGTTGCTGGCGGGCGCGCAAAGTCCGATCGCGCTGGCTGGCTCGCTGGCCAGCCAACGCCTCGGCCATCTCGGCCACCTGCGCCGTCAATTGGTTGAGTTCCAGCATGGGCAAGAATCCTCCGATGGCGCCAGAAACCGGGTTTTTGTCTCGCAGACCGAGATCGTGACGCAATGTAAGGCGTGTGCGGAGCCAAAGGTCATGCCCACACAAGAAAAACCCGGTTTCTAGATCAAGGCTGAGTAGTTGCCAGTTACGAACAAAGTTTCTGAGGCATTATACTGCATTGCCAGACGACGGCCAAACAACGCTTTCATTGTATCGCTGTGAAAACACGGTTGACAAATCGATCAGACTGACGTACAATCTCGTTATCCGCGTATCAGCGTCAGATATCTGGCGGACCCGGTCTTCGGACCGAGAACGTATGCGCGCTCAACACCGCCTTGTTCCAGCAGCAGGATTGCCAATCCTGTCTCCAAAAAAGGGGCTAACCATGGCTCGCTTCCAGACTACAGTCGAAAGTGTCTCTATCGTCGATGGGCAACGCCAGGCTCGGGCGCTGAACGTGCGCGCAGTAGAGCCAGTGCCTGCTTCGCCCCAAGCCATTGCGAAGGGCAGCCTCTACGTCTTGTTAGAGCTGGGCGGCAGCATCGCTGCCCAGCCGGCCGTCTACCGGCTGGTGCTGAACGCCATCCAGGGAGCGTATTACGACGCAGCCGGCGGCATCACCGGTGGCATCACCGAGGCGATCCTGACGGCCCACCAGACGCTGGCCGACCACAACGCCGTTCATCCCGACGAGGCGCAGCTCGGCGGCGTGAGCTGTGTCGTGCTGCGGGGCGAAGAGTTGTATCTGGGCGTGGGCGGCCCGGCCATCGTGCTGATCGGCGCACCCGACCGCATCGACCAGTTCCCCGGCGAGTTGAACGAAACCAACAGCCCCCTGGGCGGCGCAGAGGCGCCTGCGCTGGAGCTCTTCCGCACCAACGCGGCCGCCGGCATGCGGGTGATCCAGTTGGCCAGCGAATGGGTGGCGCGGGTGCCCATGGACAAGCTGGCGACCACGGCCGCGCTGCCCGACCTGGCTACGGTCTCAGAATACCTGGAGGCCATCGCTCCCAGCCGCGCGCTGCTCAGCGCCCTCGTCACCCACATCAGCCAGACCCCAGCTGTTGCTGAACATCCCGCGGCCGTGGCCGCAGTCCGGGATGAGCTGCCATCGGCGGAGAGGCCGCTGGTGGAACTGCCAGAAGAAGCAGTGGCGTTGGACATTGCCCCCAGCGCTTGGGATGAGCCAGAGGCGCCAGCAATGCCGGCGCCGGCCGCGGCCGCGGCAACCGCCAGCGCACAGGCGCCCCCGGTCAAGCCAAAACGCTCGCGGCGCTGGCTTTGGCCCTTGCTGATCCTGATCCCTCTGGCGTTGGCTGTTGCCGTGGCCGTTGGCCTGTGGTGGCAGCAACAGCAGATGGAGCAGCAGTTCGACGCGCTGATGCAGGGCGCGCGGGCGACGCTGCAAGCAGCCAGCGATTCGGCTGTGCCAGCCGAGGCGGCGCGCGACCAACTGGCCGGAGCGCAGGAAGATGTGCAGCAGGCGCTGGCCTTGTTCCCGACCAACGACGCCGCTGCCAGCCTGGGGGCTGAAATCCAGAGCAAGTTGGACGAGGTCAACCAGATCGTTCCTCTGTACAAGCTGTTGACCTTGCAGCCTCTGGGCGGATCGGGCAGCGAGCCTGAGCAGTTGGTTGTGCAAGGCAGCCGGGTCTTCATTGGCGACACCGGTTTGGACCGCGTCGTACGCTATGGACTGGACGAGGTCAGCGGCCTGATTCCAGAGACCGCGGGCGGGTTGGTCGCGGAACGCGGCCAAGTGCTGTCCGACGGCCAGGTGGTGGGCGAGCTGGTAGATATCGCCTGGGGCGCGGCCGGCGGCGAGCGGCCCAGCAGCAATCTGTTGATCCTGGACAGCAACCGCAACCTGATCGAAGCAGACACTGCTACCGGACTCAAACCTCTGGCCATCGCCAATCGCGAGCAATGGGTGGAGCCGCGGGTTATCGAAGGCTACAACGGCAACCTCTACGTGTTGGACGCCGGCGCGGGCAAGATTCTGCGTTACCTGCCCACCGCTGATGGCTATAGCAATCCCCCGGACAACTACCTGGAAGGCGACGCCGCCATCGATCTCTCGCGGGCAATCGATATGGCCATCGATGGCAATATCTGGATCCTGTACAGCGACGGCACGGTGCAGACCTTCTTCCAGGGACGCCAGCAGCCCTTTGTGCTGGAGGCCCCGCCCAATGGCCCCATCACCAACCCGCAGACGCTCTTCACTGGTTCCGCGGCCGGCGACGCCCAGACGCTCTTTATTGCCGACAGCGGCGGGAGCCGGATCCTGGAGTACGACAAAAGCGGCAAATATCTGCGCCAGTTCCGTCCGGCTGACCAGGCCGACCAGGAGAAGCTGCGCCGCATGAGCGATCTACAGGTGGACGAGCTCAACCGCACCTTCTACATCCTGGCCAGCGACGGCCTGTACCGGACCGACATCCCGGAACAGGCTGATCCCCAGGAATGATCTCCCTGCGTCCTCGCCGGGTCAAGCCGGACGAGGACGCATGCTTTGGGGCGAAAACCGGTAAACCCTGGATGGCTTGGATTTGCCACGACTCTGGCGCTGTGCTAGAATCGCGGCTATGACCGAAAAGACAAAAGACAAAACTATTACGACACCGGGGGCGTCAAAGCATCCACGTAAGCTGACACGAACGACTCTGTTGAGCGTGCTGCTTGTGGCTTCGCTAGTTATAGCCTTCGGCTACGCAGCGCTGGCCATGTATCAATGGGCGCACACCACGGCGCTGACACTGCCCGGCGCACGCGCGGTTGGCCCACTCAACACGGTGCAACAGGCTCCGGCAAAATCGGCGGCGGAAGATGCCAGCCCTTCCCTTGGGCTGCGATCGAACACGCCCCAGGCTGCCGATCCTGACCAGGCCCCGACGACGCAGGAGGTCGATGCCAGCCAACGCATCACCTTCCTGTTGCTGGGCGTCGATCAGCGCCCGGACGACCCCAGTCCCCTGCGCACCGACACCATGATTGTCGTTACCATCCAGCCTGAGACCAACCAGGTTGGCATGATCTCCCTGCCGCGCGATCTGTTCGTGCCGATCCCCGGCTTTGACTACAGCGGTAAGATCACAACGGCCTTCACCGTCGGCGAACTCAACAAGTATCCAGGCGGCGGCGCTGCACTGGCCACCAAGACGGTCAGCGAGTTTCTGGGCTACCCCGTCGATTACACCGTGATGATCAACTTCGACGGCTTCGTGCAGGCCATCGATGCCATCGGCGGGGTCGATGTGGTAGTGGCTAAGACGATCCACGACGAAGAATACCCCACGATCGATTACGGCTACCAGACCTTCCACATCGACGCAGGCCCGCAGCATCTGGACGGCGAGACCGCGTTGAAGTATGCGCGCTCGCGCCACGGCTCAGGCAACGACGATTTTCAGCGCACCAACCGCCAACAGCAGTTGTTGCTGGCCGTCAAAGATAAGCTAATCGAGAACAAGCTGCTCACGCCGGTGCGTCTGCTCGACCTGTTGCGCGTGGTCTCCAACTCTGTGGAACACAATATCCCGGCGACTACCCTGCCCAGCCTGCTGACGCTGGCCAGCCGCGTGCAGATTGATCAGATCCAGCAGTTAGTAATCGACACGCGCTATGCCCAGATCGATGCCAACAGCAAGTTCGGCTGGATACTGGTGCCAGACCGGGAGAAGATTCGCCCTGCTGTGGCCCAAATTTTCAGTGGCCAGCCGGCGCCCGCCCTGGTTGATCTGGAAATCCTGGCGGCGCAGCAGGAACAGCAGCAGGCCTATCAGGTGCGCCAGCAGGTGCTCGACGACTTTCAGACCCAAGCTGAGGCGCTACGCCAGCAGGTAGGCGCCGAAGGCGCGCGCGTCGGCGTCTACAACGGCACCGGTGACCCGATGCTGACGGCCCGGGCCGCTGACTGGCTGCAACGCCAGGGGTACAATGTGGTCGAGGCCAAAGATGCTGATCGCTCCGACTATCCCCGCACCGCGCTGATCACCTACAACGACAAGCCGGTGGCAATCGAGGGCCTCAAGGACATGTTTGCCATCGCCGAGGACAACATTCAGGCCGGCGACAGCGGCGCACAGATAGCGCTGGATCTGCGCCTGATCATCGGTCGCGATTTCTACCTGCTGGTGTCCAACTGACCATGTACCAACGGATTCTTGTCCCCCTGGATGGTTCAGCCTTCGCCGAACAGGCCCTGAACCACGCCCAACATGTGGCGCTGGCCGGCCAGTCCGAGATTCATCTGCTTTCGGTTGCCCCACTCCTGGAGGATCAGAGCCTGGCGGTGGTCGATCTTTACCCCGTCTACGTCTACCGTGACTACCTGGTCGACCATAACATGGAGTTGGAACGCATCACTACCGAGCTAAACGGCTATCTGGATCAGTTGAGCGCTCGGGTACAGGGTGCCGGCTACAAGGCAGTATCGGCGATTCGCTTCGGGCAGCCGGCCGATGAGATCATCGCCTACGCGGCCAAGAGCGGCTGCGATCTGATCGCCATGTCGACTCATGGCCGGTCGGGCATTGGCCGCTGGGTATACGGCAGCGTGGCTGATAAGGTGTTGCGCAGCTCGTCCATCCCTGTGCTGCTGGTGCGGGCCAAAGACGCCAACAGCTAGCTTGGGTAGATGAACACAGCCAGAACTAGCTAGAAACCGGGTTTTTTCGGAAAAAACCCGGTTTCTTTTTGTCCGCCCCTCGGTTCTTTCAGGCTAGAGGAGGCTGGCTCGCCCGGTCGCTTGCCGCATCAGCAACTCGTGGAAGTTACGCACCTGCTCGTCACGGCCCGGCCAGCGCAGTACGTAGCGTCCGTCGCTGTGCAGGTCCCACGCCAGACGATTGTCGGCCAGCGCGTCGTGCAGGTTGCCGATCAGTTGCTGCTGGAGCGTCGGATCTTCCACGGGGACAATCAACTCGACGCGCTCGTCCAGGTTGCGCCCGCGCCAGTCTGCGCTGCCGATGAACGTATGCGGCGCGCCGTTGTTGTGAAAATAGAAGATGCGGTCATGCTCCAGGAAACGGCCCAAGATGCTGACCACACGGATGTTTTCGCTGATGCCTGGCAGCCCTGGCCGCAATCGGGAATGGCCGCGGATGATCAGATCGATCTGCACGCCCGCCTGCGACGCCCGGTAGAGCTCCTGGATGAGGGGCACATCGTCCAGGGCGTTCATCTTGGCGATGATGCAGCCGTTGCCGTGCCGCTGCTGGAAGTCGATCTCCTGCTGGATCAGGCGCACGAACGTGCTACGCATGGCCCGCGGAGCCACAATTGCCCGTCGATAGCGCTGGTCGGGGGAATAGCCGGTCAACGAGTGAAACAGGTTGACGATGTCGTAGGTCAGATCGGGTGAGCAGGTGAACAACCCCAGGTCGGTGTACAGCCGCGCAGTCTTAGGGTGATAGTTGCCGGTGCCAACGTGGCAGTAGCTGCGCAGGCCGTCGGGCTCCTGGCGCACCACCAGAGTGGCTTTGCTGTGCGTTTTCAGCCCCATCACGCCGTAGGTCACGTGGACGCCGACGTTCTCCAGCCGCTGGGCCCACTCGATGTTGTTGGCTTCGTCGAAGCGCGCCTTGACCTCTACCAGCACCGCCACCTGCTTGCCTTGTTCAGCCGCCCGCATCAGAGCCGCCACAATGGGCGACTCGTCGGAGGTGCGGTAGAGGGTCTGCTTGATCGCCACCACCCCCGGATCGGCTGCCGCCTCTTCAACAAAGCGCTGCGTGCTGGCCGAAAACGCCTCGTAGGGGTGATGCACCAGCAGATCGCCTTGCCGGATGATGGCAAAGATGGTCTGGGTGTCCTTGGTCTGGCCTTCCTGCGCCAGGCGGGTGGGGATCACCGGCTCCCAGTGTCGGTAGCGCAGATTGGGCAGGTTCAGGTCGGCGATCTGGAAGCAGCCGGTCAGATCTAGTAACCCGTCGACCTCGACCACCTGGGCCGGCGTCAGCTCCATCTCGCGCATCAGCAGGTTGCGCACGTACTCCGGCATCTCCTTGGCGACTTCCATGCGCACCACGCCGGCAAAGCGCCGCACCCGCAGCTCGGCCGAGATCGACGCCAGCAAATCCTCGGCCTCTTCCTCGTCGCGCCGCACGTCGGCATTGCGGGAAATGCGGAAGGGATGGACGCTGAGCAGGTCCATGCCCCGGAACAGCTCGCCGACATTGTGGCTGATCAACTGCTCCACCGGCAGGAAATAGAGTCTGTCATCGCCCGGCGTCGCTGGCAGGCGCAGCCAACGCCCGCGGTTCATCGGCACCTTGATGCGAGCAAAATGGGTGGTCTTCCACTGGGGTTGGCGCAGCAGCAGGGCCAGCGAGAGGCTCAGGTTGGAGATGAAGGGGAAGGGATGGCCAGGATCGACCGTTAGC
>JBFYTD010000421.1:0-3282 GCA_041300885.1 Anaerolineae bacterium
CAGCCAGAATCCGGCGGCGAAGAGAGCCAACGCCCATATCTTGCGCCGGAAAGGCAGATAGAAGAGGATGGCCGCGATGCCGAGGTTTGCGAGCAAGGAGAGTGCCCGCCAGGATTTCAGCCACTCCTCATACTCGTTTAGCCCAGCAAAGATCGATAGGGCCGTCCCGTAGTAAAACATCGGAAAATAGGTGGCGTACTTGTCGTTGTCTCGCAAGTTTCCGGTCAGAGTGCGCTCATAGGGATTCACCCCCTTGAGCAGTCTCTTGCCTTCGAGCCACGACCAGTAAACATCCTCGCCCCGGGTTTTGGCTTGCCACATCCGCGCGTTCGCAAGCGTCCCGCCGATCAAAATGATCACAAAGCAGACGAGGGTAATGGTGCGCCAGGACCGCTCTTGCATCAGGATGACCTCGCTCTAAGTAGATAGCATATAGTTCGTGGCGCTTTCAGTCGGCATCAGCCCAAATCAGCGCCCTCTCGGGTGTCATATCGTCAAAGAAGCGTTCGACGGCCTCCAACAGGCATTGCATCGAGCCGTACAAACGGTTGGCGGCGATCTGGCCTTTGAGTCGTAACCAGATGTTCTCGACCGGATTCAGATGCGAGCAGTACTTTGGCAAGTAACACACCTGGAGCCGGGGATGCTCGGTCAGCCAGTCTTTGACCGCCCCGGCGGTGTGACTGGAATAGTTGTCGATGATCAAGATGATCGGGCCAGTGGCATAGACCGTCAGCAAGTGCTCCAGAAAGGCGATGACGTCTTCCTTGTACATGTGCTCGCGCACCAGGTAGGTCCATTGCCCGCTGCGGATGTTCAACGCACCGAACAAGGCGCGGGTAGCATTGCTGCCCGGCGTCGGCACCCGGATCTGTTGGCCGACCCAGTGCCACATCGAGCGGATCAACGGCAGTAACTCAATGCGTGATTCATCCGCGTACAGCACGGCGGCCTCCGCGCCGGCCTCAATCACCGTCTGAGCGATGGCCCATTGCTTGGCCGCCTTCTCCGGGTCGGTCTTGCGAGGCATCGCCAACCGGGGCCGACCGCAGGCCAGCTTGGCCGCATGCAGGGCCTGACGGATGGCGCTGGCGCTGAGGTGCACCTGCAACTTGTCGGTCAGGGCCAGCACCAGCATCGCCACCGTCCAGAAGGTGGCCAGGTAGCCCGATTGCTCGGGATCCTGCTGGACCAGTTCGATCAGCTTGCCACGCAGGCTGTCGTTCAACTTACGTGGCCGTCCGCTGCGTGGTTCATCGTACAGCCCAGCGGGGCCCGCGGCATTGAAGCGCCGCAACCATTTGCGCACCGTCTTGTACTCGACCGCGAAGATGCCGGCGATCTCGGGCACTGTGCGCTGCTGTGCCGAGAGTAGAATCATCTGCGCCCGCTGGGCGACCCGGCCGATCTCCTGGCGGGTCATGCGTTTGAGCTCTTGGAGCTCTCCATCGGTTGGTGTGCGTACGTAGATCATGGCACCCTCCGCCGCTATCATACACCCAAACGGCGAAAAAAGTGCCCCGAACTTAATGCTATTTACTTAGAGTCTATCCGAGAACATGAAGGAGTTGGAAAGCAAGACGCCATCCGCTATAAATGGGGTGATCACAACTCAGCCCTACGGAGGTGCGTCTTGCCGCAACATCCTATCACAAAACCTGCGACCGTCGACTACTTCACAGTGCCGCGGCGCCTGTGGCGCCTTGTCAAGAAGCATTTGCCGGCTGAAGCCGCACCGGGACCCAGTGGGGGACGGCGGCGGATTGGGAATCGGGCCGTCCTGAACGGCATCTGGTACGTGATGTGGACCGGCTGCCAATGGAAAGCGGTGCACCGCACGTGGTTTGGCGCCTCAAGTAGCGTCTTGCATGAGCGCTTCCAGACCTGGCAACTACAAGGGGTCTGGGAGCGGGTCTTTGCGGCCTTGGTCCGCTTCTACCGCCGTGAGCGCGGCATCCAGTGGCGCTGGCAGGCGGTGGACAGTCGCTCGTGCGCTGCGCCACTGGGCGGCAGCGCGACGGGCAAGAACCCGACGGACCGTGCCAAGTTGGGCTCCAAGATCCATCTCTTGGTCGATCAGCGGGGCGCGCCGCTGGCCATTGACATCAGTGGCGCCAACCAACACGACAAATGGTCGGTCCACGACTTGGTCGTACATGTGGCCGTCAAGCGGCCGACTTCGCAACAGCACTTCTGCGGCGACAAAGGCTATGATTTCGACGATGTGCGCCAGACCGTCGCCCAGGCCGGCTATGTGCCGCACATCAAGCGCAAGCGCCGGCGCGGTGAGCCGCTGGCCGATGACCATCCCGTCCCCGGCGAGACGCAATATCCCGCACGCCGCTGGGTGGTCGAGCGCACCTTTGGTTGGCTGGTCAAACGGCGTAGCGTGCGCACTCGCTGGTGTAAAAAATCAACCAACTGGCTGGCCTTCGTCCAGTTCGCCTGTGCCAGCATCCTGTGTGACATGACAGTTTTCGGATAGACTCTAAGTACTGCGTGGTGACCGCACTTACGGGACGCTCCTCCACAAAGCGCAGCCAGACCTGCTCCGGCAAGGTTTCAGGTGCGCCCGGACAGGAAACCAGCAGCCCGTAGCAAGCCAGCGCCTTGCGGTCAGGATCGTCTTTCGGCGCAGTTTGCTCAACCAAGCGCCAGGCCGCATCGGCGTCCGCCCACGCCTGCAGGTGCGGTTGTGTGACCCGGCTCCACCAGACCTCATCCTTGAAAGCCCAAGGCATATTCAGCATGGCGTGCGGCCAGGGCGATCAAGCGGTCTCGGGCGCTTTTTTTCGCGCATACGCGGGATCCGGGCTGGTAATCCATTGCTTGGCCCGCTGCCAGCGCACACCCAGCCGTTGTAAAGCGGTCCGCACCGCCTCGCGGCTGACCCGTTCGGGCGTCACGCCTTGTGCGAAGCTGACCGCGGCGGCTAACTCCAGCGTCCAGACGCTGGTTTCTTGGCCGAAGTTGCGCGGACTCTGGTGCAGTAACGCCCGCAGTTGCTCGGCCTGGGCGCCATCGAAGCCGCGATAGATGGTGTGCGCCACCGATGAGCCAGCCTTCAGCGCTTCCAGTCCGGTCTGGTTGAAGGCGTTGATGGCGTTCAAAGCGGTATCCGTGTCGCAGCCCAGTGCGGCGGCAATCTGCGAGGCCCGCTCGCCACTGGCGCTGGCCAGCAGAATCTGGCAGCGCCGCCGTACGAAGGCATCACGCGAGCGCAGTCCAGCCATCAAGGCAGCTCGCTCGTCATTAGTCAATGGTCGAACGTAGATCGGTGCT
>JBFYTD010000422.1:0-3279 GCA_041300885.1 Anaerolineae bacterium
GGCCATCGCCGACCTGCGCGGCTGGAGCCGTTTCGTGGCCTACCAGGGCGAGTACAACCTGCTGGAGCGGGGCATCGAGCGCGACGTGCTGCCCATGACGCGCAGCCTGGACATGGCCGTGCTGGCCTTCAGCCTGCTGGGCGGCGGCGCATTGACCGGAAAGTTCAACCAGCCGGCCGGGCCGGGTGAGCCAACCCGCGCGCGCAGGATCAGCGAGCAGCAAAAGGCCGTAGCAGATCAGGTCATGCAGGTAGCTGCCGAGCTGGGGCGCACCCCATCACAGGTCGCCATCAATTGGGCGCGCCAGCAATCACCCAACATCATCCCCATCCTCGGCGCGCGGCGGCTGGCGCAGATCGAGGACAACCTGGGCGTGCTGGACTTCGCGCTGAGCGCAGACCATCTGGCGCGGCTGTCGGCTGTCCATCCCTTGGAACCCGGCTATCCGCACACATTCTGGAACGACTTTGTGCGCCGGGATCTGATCTTCGGCGAGCGCGTGGATGAATTGACGATGACTGAGGTGTGAGGCGGTGTTTGCCTTTTTGGCTGACGAACGCTATACTCGAAACGTGTTGAATAGGGTCTGAACTCAGGGAGATACGTGATGACCACCGTGACTATCGAGTTACCTGCCACCTTGTATCAGCAAGCCATGCAGCAAGCCAGGGCTACTCAGCGCCCCATCGAGCAGGTGGTGAGCGACTGGGTCCAGCCGCCCGCGCCAGCTAGCCGAGATACCGAGGATGCGCTTGCCGGTCTGGAAGCACTATCCACCCATGAGTTGCTGGAGATTGCCCGCTCGCAGACACCGCGCCACGAAGCTGATCGTCTGCAAGCGTTGTTAGAATTGCAGCAGCGGCGTGCATTGACCCATACTGAACGTGCCGAAGCCAACCGGTTGGTGGAACGGGAGGATTTCCTGACGTTGCGCAAGGCCAAGGCGATCTATCTCCTCAAGCAACGTAAAGCCCTGCCAAGGGAAATAGCAGCGCTCATCGTGTAAGCCGATGGCCTACATTGCCCCCGCTTTGCGCCACGCTGTAGGCGAGCGTGCCGCCCATCGCTGCGAATACTGCCAAAGCCAAGAGCTGATAACGGGCGGGCCATTTCACGTCGAGCATATTGAGCCGATTACGCGGGGTGGAGTCACAACGCTGGATAATCTGGCTTACGCCTGTGCCCGCTGCAACCTACACAAAGGGCAGCGGACGCGCCACCGTGATCCGATAAGCGGCCGTGTAGCAACGCTGTTCAACCCGCGCACGCGGGCATGGTCACGCCACTTCCAGTGGAGTGCCGATGGCACGCGTGTCATGGGGCGCACTCGAACAGGACGAGCAACAGTTCTTTTGCTGCAAATGAATCAACCGATGATCGTTCAGTCTCGCAGTATCTGGGTGCAGTGCGATCTTCATCCGCCCGGTTAGAACCCGTTCCGCAAACGACCGCCATGAAACCTATTAACTTGCTCCACATCGCCGACATCCACATCGGCATGGAAAACTACGGCCGCACCGACCCGCAGACCGGGCTGAATCAGCGCGTGATGGACTTCCTGCGCCGGCTGAGCGACGCGGTGGACTACGCGCTGGACCACGAGATCGACGTGGTGATCTTTGCCGGCGACGCCTACAAGACGCGCGATCCCAACCCCACCTTCCAACGCGAGTTCGCCCGACGCATGAAGCGCATCGCCGACGCCGGTATCCCGGTGGTGATGCTGGTGGGTAACCATGACCTGCCCGCTGTCGCGCAGCGCGCCACCAGTATCAGCATCTTCAGCACCCTGGACGTGCCCAACACCACCGTCGGCGACCGGGAGAAGCTGTGGCAGATCGAATGCCGCCGCGGGCAGCCCTTGCAGGTCGCCACCGTGCCCTACCCGCTGAAGTCCGGCCTGCTGGCCGACGAGGAGAGCCGCGGCAAGTCCATCGCCGAGGTGGACGCGCTGATGCAGCAAGCGCTGGCCGAGAACATCCGCGGCCTGGCGGTCGAGGCGCGGCAGCAGCCGGACATTCCGGCCGTGCTCACCGGCCACTTTAGCGTTCAGGAGGCCAGCACCGGCAGCGAGCGCAGCATCATGATCGGCCGCGACGTGGCTGTGGCGCGCAGCGTGCTGGCCGACCCGGCCTGGGACTACGTGGCGCTGGGCCACATCCACAAGCACCAGAGCCTGAATGGTGACGCGCACCCGCCGGTGATCTACAGCGGCAGCCTGGAGCGCATCGACTTCGGCGAGGAGCGGGAGCCCAAGGGCTGGGTCGTGGCCGTCATCGAGCGCGGCCGGGCCGATTGGCAGTTCGTCACCCACTACAAGCGGCCCGCGCGACCCTTTGTCACCATTGCTGTGGACGTGCGCAGCGAGGAGGGCGACCCCACACCGGCCGTGCTGGCGGCCATCGAATTGAAAGATCTGACCGACGCCGTGGTGCGGGTCAGTCTGCGCCTGCGCGCCGAGCAGGAGACGCTCTTGCAGGAGCGGGAGGTGCTGCGAGCGCTGAACCAGGCTGCCTACTACGTGGCCGGCGTCAGCAAGGACGTGGAGCGGGCCGAGCGGCAGCGGCTGGGCGCGGTCTCGGTGGAGTCGCTGGCGCCGCGGGAGCTGCTGACGCGCTTCTTCGAAGTCAAAGGAGTGGCGCCGGAGCGCAAAGAGCGATTGTTGCAGGCGGCCGAGGAGATCATGGCCGAGCAGGGGTGATGTAGCAGTCTCACTTGCCAGGTTGTAGTGATCGTTGTATACTCGGCGCACAGGCTTGGATTGATCGAACCAGGAGATCCGATGGAAGCGATTCTTTTGCAGCCCCAGTTGATGGAACAGGTCGTGTTGGTGGCATCACAGGAGTCAAGGAAACCAGATGAACTGGTGGAAAGCGCCGTGCGCGACTACCTGCGCGGGCTGCAGCGCAAGAAGATCGAGGCTGAAGTACGAGCCTTTGACCAGATGCGCCCCGAACTCGTCGAGACCTATCTGAGCCAATATGTAGCAATTCATCGAGGTCAGTTGATCGACCACGCTCAGGACTTCCAGACTCTTCATAGACGAATTCGCCAGCGCTTTGGCAACGAAACAATCCTGATCCGGCGCGTTGAGCCAACCAGTGAGTCAGAGTTGGTCTTCCGAAGCCCGAAGTTTGAGGCAAAGCGATCATGAATCATCGCTATCTCGATGGCTTCTATCCATCGATGCCGGCACTGTCCCTTCGTCTCGGATACCCCGACGAGGCGCTCTCTTTTGGCCCTGTTGTTGCCATCGTTGATACAGGAGCCGACGGATCA
>JBFYTD010000041.1:0-9189 GCA_041300885.1 Anaerolineae bacterium
GCTGCAGCATTCAGCGCCATTGACCGCAAAAATCAGAAGGAGCTTAACGATTATGTCTGTTGCAAGAACATGGCGAACCCGCAAACAACGCTACGCCCTGGTGGGCGAGCGCTGCGACTATTGCCACAACGCGATCTTCCCGCCGCGCGACGTCTGCCCTCACTGCGCCGAGCCTGCCCAGAAGGAATTTGCCCTGAGCGGCCGCGGCACGGTCTATTCCTACACGACGGTGTTCGACCCGCCTACGGGCTTCGAGGCCTTTGCACCCTACCCGGTGGCGTTGGTCAAGCTGGACGAGGGCCCGATGGTGACAGCCCAGCTCACCGACGTGATGCCCGACCAGGTCAAGATCGGCATGCCGGTGGAGATGGTGACCCGTAAGCTGAACGAGCAAGGCGACGAGGGGATCATCGTCTACAGCTACAAGTTTCGCCCGCAGTTGCAGCGGCAGGCCATGGCGGCGTAAGAATCTGTCTCCCCAATAGTTTTCCTTAGGGCAGCGCAATCAGTGCGCTGCCCTTTTTCTTGGAGGGTTTTTGAATATCGGTTCATAGACTTCCGAAGTCCGCATCGCGGACTTTTCAACCCCGCTCTTGGGGACTGTTTGAGCTGTATCGGTCCACCGCGGTGGCGTTTGCGTTAATGCAGGCATTTGCGCTATAATTCCGTCGTGTTGTCGCCGGTCTATGACTGGCGGCTGCCGCAGTCCATGTTTCTGCCAGGACCTTGAGTTTAAAACGAACATTGGGGCACTTACAGCTACCCGCAGCTCTCCCAGTTGCCGAGCAAAGATTGTGGTCTCTATGGCCAACCTGCGATCGCTTGCGCTAGATCAACTCATTCAGTGTTGTCATGCTACGACCGTGACCTACCTGCGCACGCGCCAGGCCGGCGATGACAGCTACTGCCTGGAGCTGTTTCGGCGCGCCGTCCAGGATCACGACGAGACTGCCTGGGCCTTCATCTACACCGCCTACAGCACTGAGGAGTTTCTCGGTGAGCATTACCTCCTCAAATGGGTGCGGAGCTGGCTCAACGGCCGCCACGGCGCGGTGATCCGCAGCGCTTTCACCGAGGATGAGATCGTTCAGGAGGTGTGGCTGCGCTTTTCCAGCTCTGAGGCGGCCAGATCCTTCAACTTCGAGACCATGAGCCAACTGATGAGCTATCTGCGCCGCATGGTCAACAACTTCATCATGGATACGGCCAGACGGCGGACGCCCAAGGTCATCGAGTCCTCGACAGAACAGGAAGCAGCTCACATTGAGCAGATGATCCGCACCGTACCGGACGTGCACTCCCATAGCGTGGACATGATGATGGCACAACATGAGTCGCTGGAGGATCTGCTGCGGGAGATCGGCGATCAGATCATTAGCAACGAAAGTGAATGGCTGGTGTTTCGAGGCTATTTTCTGGAACGCTTGCCGCCCCGCAAGCTGTATGGGCTTTATCCAGACAGATTCACCCCAGGCGAGGTCGAGGTCATACGAACGCGCCTGGTCCGGCGTTTGCGCAAATCCCCCTTCATCCTGAACCGCTACATCCAGCTTGTGGTGCTAGCCGACGATGAGCGGCTGAGTCTCGTACTCCAGCACGCGATTCTCGATGGATGGCCTGATGACCAGTTGCTACAGCGCTATCCTACAATCTTCCCCGACCTGGCCGATCTATCGACAGCTAAGGTGCAGATCGTCGAAGCGCTGCACAGCAACCCAATGCTGCTACAGCTTCTCCACATTTGATCTGGATTCTGTCCCCCCGACAACTCTCGCCAGCATCCCAGTGGGAAACCGGTATGCACCGTAGCGGATGACCTGCCTAGTCAAGAAAACTGCCTGCAAAGCTTCGTGATACGTGACACAATTTCGTAGTTTTCTCGTATAAATATGGTGAAGAGGCATGGCAATTAGATGACAACCGTGGTATCAACCTCATGGCACGCTACCGACCAGCGCCTGATTCTACACGCCCTTGGCCAGAGCGACGCTGAGCTGGCAGCACATCTGGAAACGTGCGCTGCGTGCCGCGCACAGGCCGACTCTTTCAACGCTGTGCTGGCTGCAGCCCGCGAGACGCTGCAAGTCGGCTCCAGCCGTGTTAATCTGGTCTCATGTGGCAACGAATGGCTGCTGGAGAGCGCAGAGTGCCTCATTGGCGACTCGCCCCACACGCTGCTGGTAGCGTTGAGCGCGGTCAACAGCGAGCTGCATGGCCGTTTGACCGTCGATGAAACCTGCACGTGCTGGCATGACGCGCCCGTGCGCCTGTTCGGCCCCCGCGGGCTGGTTGCCAGCGGTCGCGTCGATGCCGACGGCGCATTTCAGTTCCGCATGCCCGAAGGTGGTACTCGCTATAGCTTGGGCCTGGTGCTCACCCGCCACAACACACCAGAGCTGCAAATCATCGGCAGCTTTCAGGTCTGAAAACGCCAACGGACCGACGCTCGCCTGAGCAACCGGTCCGTTGGCGTTCTCGCGCACAGGGGGCGCCCATCACTCGATGAAGATCTCCACCAGCTCGCCGTCTTCGTTATCCTGTACCTCGACCAGCTTGCCGGTCGCCCCGGACTTCACCAGCTCAGAAAGCTGAGCCAGGTCAAACCCTTCCATCTCAGGCGCAAAGCGGGCGCCCATCTTGAGGCCCACATCCACCAGCCCCATAGGAATGGTGACGTTCACCTTGTTGCGGCCGGTGCGGGCATCGGTAACACGGACGCGCAGCCAGCGGCCGGAGCCGGTTGGTGCGCCAGGGGGGGGCGAAATCTGCGAGCGCCGCCGCTCTGCACCACTCAACGCCTCCAACAGGCGGGAGCCGTCTTCGGCCGAAATCTGTCCCTGCTCCACCATCTTCAAGATGCGTAGTCTTTCTTCGCTAGTCGTCATAAGTACTATCTCCTGATCGCTGGCATAGGTGGGAGTGCAACCCTTCAGGCGCCCAAGAAACGCGCTTTTCAGGAAGCTGTGAGCTTGAACCGCATCGCCAGGTGGTTGCGCACCGTGCGGAAGCCGGCCGCCTCCAGCGCCTGAACCAGCTCGCGATGCTCGCCTTGGTGCTCCACGCGCACGGGCCAGCTCGGGTAGTCCGCCAGAAACATCAGGGCGTAGCCGACCAGCGCCTGCTCCAACTGCCCGCGGCAACTGGGGTGTACGGCAAAGGCCAAGCGGTGGACGCCTTGCCAGCGGCGGGCGTCAATCGACAGCCAGCCCGCCAGGCCGTGCTCACCCTGGATGGCCCAGCGGCGCATCCGGTTGCGCCCCAGCGCCTCCCAGATCTTCTCGCCCATCCGGCTTTCCGCCAGTTGCATGAAGTCGTGGGAGCGTACGGGCCGCCACCACTGGGCGAGAGCGCTGCGGCAGGCGGACTCCAGGGTGTAGCGGGCCTGCCACTCGTCGTGGCGATACGGACGCAACCCGGCAGGCGGCTCCACTGCCGTCACCTGCGATGGCGCCTGGTCGAGTTGCATCAGCACGTCTTCAGTCAGGCCCTCAAAGCCCAACTGTTGATACAGCCCTTTGGCGACCCGATTGTCCGAACGCACCTGCAAGACGGCCCAACTGCCGCGCCGATCGGCGATGCGCTCCAGCGCGGCCTCAACCAGTGCTCGTCCGATGCCGCGGCCCTGATAGGCCTTGGTCACAGCCACGTTGGCGATCTGCCAGCGCGTGCCATAGGCGTCTAGCCGCTGAATGGTCACATTGCCGACCACCCGGTCATCCTCGACCCACACAAAGCCGCCCAGCACGTCCTCCAGATACGGATCGGAGTGGGCCATCAGGCCGACCAGGGGGCCCATGCGGGAAAGCACGCGCAGATCGCGCAGGGCCGCGATGCCGCCCGGCTCCAGCTCGCCCGTGAATGCCTCCTCGATCAGGTCAGCCACCTGGTTGAGGTCCTTGCGGGGGTCGAGCGGGCGCAGGCCGCGATAGGAGGTGCGTTGGTCGATTGCTAGCTGAGCGCTCATTGCCATTGCCATGCTGCAAACAGGAATGGCGGTATGATGACACAGCTTAGGCGTTTTGGCAAGTCACCCGGCTGGAGCAGGCTGCATCAGTCGCCCAGCGCGTCCAGCAGCCTGGCTGCCTCCCCAGCGTTGATGCGACCCTGCGCCAGCAGGTCCAACACGGCCTTTCGTTCCGTCTCCAGGTTCGGGCGGGCAGCGCGCTGGCTGGGCTGAGCAGGCGAGTCAGCCTGAATATCCACCCGCACCCGGGTGGGGCCGCTCCAATGCTGGGCGCTGCGGAAGTTGTCGGCTGCCTCGCGCGCCTCGGCTGTCACGTCGGCCACCGTGCGCCGCACCTCGTCGATGATGGAGTCGATGTCGATCTCGGCCACCGTGCGCCGTACCTGCTCGCCGATGGTCTGGCACATCTGTCCCAGGTCGGCGCTGAAACGCACCCAGTCGTCGCCGCGCTCGAAGGCGAAGCCCGTGCTGCCGTTGCCGGCAGATTGTTCACTGGTGTTAGTCATTTGCTCGATTCTCCTGTGGTCTCACGTCGTCCTAGCGTTCGGTCTGCAGCAGCGCGATGGCTTCCTCGGCGTTGAGCTTGCCGGCGGCCAGATCCTCCAGCACAGCCTGGCGCTGCTGCGCGCTGCGCTGGCGGGTTTCGGCCGGCGGCTCATCGAGAATCTCGAAGCCCAAGCCGCGGATCAGGTCGTTGAGCCGGCCGCGCACGGTGGGGTAGGACAGGCCCAACTCGTCGCCGACCCAGTTCAGTTTGCCTTGGCAGCGCACGAAGGTCTCAAGGAAGTCGATCTGCTCGCTGTTCAGGCGAGCAAAGCGAGTCGGCTCGAAATGGCCTTCGAGAGCGCTGTCGCATGCCCGGCAGTGCAGCCGGGTGATGGTCATCTCCTGACCACAGACCGGGCATTTGCCCGAAAACTTGTTCATAACACCTCCAACGAGATCGCCTGGCCGGTCTAGATTCTGAAGAAAGACAATCTCCGGCAGGTACCGCTTACTGGCCTTGTACTCACAGCAGAATATTAACATGAGTTATATAATTTGTCAATACCAAGTTTAGTAATATTCATTAATAGTTAACGTTTATTGAAACCAAGCAATGGTTCATGCTCAAATGCAAAGCTTTCCACGCATATGCCGCTGACAAAAAGAACCAGCGCAAGCCTGCAAGGGCTGCGCTGGTTACATGGCCAGGTGGACGAACTGCTTGCGTTTACAGCAGAGGCATGTCACGAGGCACGTCGTCATTGGGCCGGCGCGGCGGCGCCGGATCGACACTCATGTAAAGCAGCAAGAGCACGATGATCAGCAAGAAGAGCAAGTTCATGGAACACCTCCGGCCGGCTCAAACGGCTGGTTCAAGGTGATATCGACCGCACCAGATCGATCACCTTCTTGAGCAGGTCAATTACCAAGGCCAGGGCGATCACGCCCAGCATAAAGGGAGTCACCATCGGCAGGACGGACGCCAGAACCTCGGCCAACGGCACCCAGGCGCTACCCGCGCTGGCTGCCTGGGGATCGACGGCGAAAATGGCCGGGCCAAAGATCATCGACACCACCACATTCAGCGCCAGGAAGGCCAGTCCCAGGTCCAGCAGCCGGGTCGCCAGCGTCCATCGCCCCAGGGATAGATGGGCGATGCTCAGCCCCAGCGCCAGCACCCAGCACAGGTTCAGCCAGGGCAGGTAGTCGGTGAAGAAGGCCGGGCTGAGGATGGGCATGTAGTTGACCCCATCGGCGGCGGCGAACCAGATGCCGACGTGCTGCGGGTAGATGTTCACCCACACGAGCAGGATGGTCAGTGCGCAGATGGCGAACACGGCCTGCGCCCGCGGGTAGGCGTCCGACTGGGGTGACTTGACAGCAACCGTTGTACGATCCATCGATGTAGACATGATGCCAACCTCCTTGCTGTTGTTTTCAGCAGGGTGAGATGCTTTCTCGTTCACGACTACACTCAGTATAAGCCCATTGGTTCATGGCCGTATCAGACAGGTGGGGGATATTGTTCTGGCCGGTTGGCCAGTTGTCGGCTGGCCAGTCGTCAAGCGTGTAGGTGACACTGGAGCCAGCGATCCCACCGGCTGCCCCCGGCGCCCCAAGCGCAACCCCAAAAATAGCCATGTGACCAGTGCCAAGCAGCTTTTCTTCTGCTATGCTGGTAGCACAAGCAACGCAAAACGGCCAAAGCTGCGCTGCGATCTGCCAGGATCAGCGGCGCAGTCGCAATAGGATCGACTGGTAAAGGAGGTGTCCCATGAAGTACCGGGTCCATCGTTTTGACGTAAGGATGACAGAGGGTCAGACCAAACTCGAGCAGTTCTTGAACGGTCTGGAAGGCGAGGTGATCTCCATTCTGCCTAACGTCACTGTCGGCTTCCTTGGATTCGCCCGCGTGGACTTTCTGCTCATCGTCGAGAAACTGAGCTGAGTAGGTTAAGGTAGGGAGCGGTTCTGAAAACCGGCCACCTGTCCAATCCCAGAACTCCCCAGTTGGCCGATGCCGCTGGGGGGTTCTGGGTGTATCGTGGTAGGTAGAAGGCGCGCGGACTGCCGGCCGAGCGCCGGCAGTCTGTTGATCTGACCGAGCTACCCATAGGAGGTCAGTGATGAAGCCCGTGGCCATGCGTCTCATGATCTATGGAACGATCCTCGTCCTGCTGCTGATGGGCTGTTCATCACTGCCGTCGGTAGCGCAGCCAACCACAGCCACACCCATCCCCACGACCGGAGGGTCCACGCCCACGCCCATGCCTGATGGCTGGGTCGACGTCGGTGGGCGCACATTACGGTATTCCTGCACCGGCCAAGGCAGCCCTACGGTAATCCTGGAAGCTGGCGGCAGCGATGACTCGCGCGCCTGGAGCCTGGTTCAAAGCGGCGGTGAGAGGAGCTACCGTGTCTGCTCGTACGACCGGGCTAATCTGGGCCGCAGCGACGAGGCGCCCAAACCGCGCGCCTACCAAGACACGGCGCGCGATCTGCATACCCTGTTGCAAAACGCGCAGATCGGCGGGCCTTACATCCTGGTTGGACACTCAGAGGGCGGCATGATGGCGCGTGTGTTCAGGGACCAATACCCCGCAGAGGTGGTGGGCCTCGTGCTGGTGGATGCCGCTCACCCCGACATGGGCGTTCGATTGGTGGCCGGCCTGCCCCCCGCCGCGCAGGGTGAGCCGGAAGGCATCAAGGCCTGGCGCCAATATCTCACCTGGACGGCGAACTCGGACGGACGAGAGCCCGGCAACCAGGAAGGGACGGATCATCCGGCCAGCAACGAGCAGGTCAGGGCCGCCAAACCGCTGGGCGATTTGCCGCTGGTAGTGATCAGCCGCAATCCCGACAATAGCGAATGGGCCAGCTTGCCAGCCCTGCCTGCGGAAACCAATGCCACCCTGCGGCAGATCTGGCAAGACCTGCAACGTGAACTGGCAGGGCTGTCCACCAACAGCACCCAGGTCATTGCCAACCATGCCGGCCACATGATCCCAACCGAGGAACCGGAACTGGTCATCGAAGCCATCCGTTCCTTGGTGAATGAAGCCCGGAGCCGAAGCGGAGAGGCCATGCCGCCCGCCCTGCCTGAAGACCAAACCGGCGCGAGCAACCATACGCCGGTGATCCTTAGGGCCGCAGAGCGAACTGAAACTGAGAACGGGAACGTAACCGTTTACGAGGACTTTTCCTTCACGGACGCCGCCGGAGATGCCACCCTAGGCGTCATCAAGTTGATCTCAAGCACTGTGCCGATGAATGTCACCGATGACGTCATCACGGCCTCAGCCGATGAGCAAAAAGGCGAAGCACTCGTCACGAGCGTTTGGGGTTGCCTGAAGTCCCAATCACGGTTCGTGATCGAGTATCGAATTCTCGACCAGGCCGGCAATCTCAGTGAACCAGTGACACGCAGCCTTGTCTGCCCGGGCGGCGCAAGCAGTATCAGCCCCCTACTGATCATCGGGATCGTCGCCGGGCTGGGCTTGCTGCTGGCGGCGGCCTGGCTGCTGGTCGGCAATCGTCGCGCGAGCCAGGCCGCGGAGAAAGCGAGATAACTATTCTCCTACCGGCCATCGATGCCATCGTCAGCCCAGGCTACTTTGCACAACAGGGTAAGGTGAAATCATGCAACTGCAATCTGTCGAAACCACAACAGGCGCCCAGGTTCCCCGGGACGTGCAGCCAGACGCGCTGGCGCCGGGCTATCGTGTCGGGTTGTTTCTGCTCTTCATGGCCGTCAGCTTCGTCGTGTTTGCAGTCGGCCACTCAGCCTGGATCCCTTACGAGTGGCGGCTGGCGGCCAGAGCGGGACTGTCGCTGGTGTTTCTGGCGACGACCGTCGGACTCTATCGCAGCGAGCGCCTGCGGCCGTTCTGGACCATCAGCCTGGCCTATCTGGCCGTGTCGCTGGGCCTGCTGTTGGCCCTCATCGCCGGCCGCTGGCTGCCTGACCCGGACAGCCTGGCCAGCAGCCCTATGATGGGGGTGGCTCTGGGCAAGCTCTTCGACGTCGTGGCGGTCGTGCTGCCCATGCTGTTGTTGCCCAGGCTGGCCGGCGAGGACTTCGGTGCCCTCTATCTGCAGCGCGGCCGGCTGGGGCGGTCCCTGCTGCTGGGGCTGCTAGTCAGCGCGGCGACGTTCATCCCCTTCGTGCTGCTGGGCGGGCTTGCGTCCGTGCGTAGCGTGGACTCGGCCGTGGTCGTGGCGGCGCTGCCCTGGATCGCGATCTTTGCGCTGGCCAACAGCTTCATGGAGGAGTTGTGGTTTCGCGGCCTGTTCCTGCGCAAGTACCAGGTGTTCTTGGGCGCCGCGGGCGCCCTGTGGCTGACCGCATTGAGCTGGGGCCTGTTTCATCTGGTGGTCGACTACTTCGCGGGCGTCCAACTCGTCATGTTCGTGGCTGTCGACGTCCTGCTGGGCCTGGCCTACGGCTGGATTACCCAGCGCACGAATACCCTGTGGGGCGCAGTCCTGGCGCACGCCGCCGCCGATGCGTTCCTCATGCTGGGCGGGCTGGCCACGTTATGACATGAGGCGCCCGCCAAGTAACTCAGGAGGATGGCGATGACAACCAGCTACGTGCTCTCGTTGGCAGATTCTCAGGCGAAATTGGCGACCGCCGGCGGCAAGGGAGCATCGCTGGCGCGCCTGTCGGCGGCCGGGCTGCCCGTGCCCGGCGGCTTTCACGTCACCACGTCGGCCTACCGGCGCTTCGTGGATGAGAA
>JBFYTD010000423.1:0-3255 GCA_041300885.1 Anaerolineae bacterium
GTGCCGCAGGCCAGCGGCGGCGGCAATGCTGGCGATATCCGGGAGCAGCGCGCCTACTGGGTGTTGGATGACACCATCGCCTGGGAGGACGCCGAGAGCGCCGCTAACAGCTACCTGCTGTGCTACGCGCCCGAGGGCGGCCTGGAGGCCACGGACACGGGCATCACGGGCGGCGACTGCGTCGATCTGACGCGCGACCCGGCCGGCCTGCCGCAGGAGGTGCGCGAGAAGATGCCGCACATCGCCAATCTGCCGGCGCTGAAGATCAGCGCTGACGATCTGGCCATGGTGCCCGACATGCTCAAGGGACAGGTGGCCGTGTCGGCTTTGGATGCAGGTGGAACGGCGCAGGGCGCCACCGGCCTGCAGATCCAGGGTGTGCTGGACGATCTGTATACCTACGATGGGCCGCTGGGCGTCGCCTGGGACAACGGGACGCCGACGATCAGCGTCTGGGCGCCGACGGCCAAGAGCGTGACCTTCCATCTCTTTGCCGACAGCGATCCGGCCACCACCAGCACGACCACGCCCATGGCCTACGACGCCAGCAGCGGCGTCTGGAGCATCACGGGCCAGCCCGGCTGGCAGTGGCAGTACTACCTGTTCGAGGTCGAAGTCTGGGTCAACTCGACCCAGGTGGTGGAGCGCAACGTGGTCACTGACCCGTACAGCCTCAGCCTGGCGATGAACAGCGCGCGCACTCAGATCGTCGATCTGGCCGATCCGGCGCTCAAGCCGTCTGGCTGGGACAGTCTGGCCAAACCGGCGCTGCCTGCGCCTGAGGACCTGGCCATCTACGAGCTCCACGTGCGCGACTTCAGCGTCAACGATCCCTCGGTGCCTGACGATCTGAAGGGCACCTTCAAGGCTTTCACCCTGTCTGACAGCAACGGTGTGCGCCACCTGCAAGCGCTGCAAGCGGCCGGTCTGAAGCTGCTGCATCTGCTGCCCACCATGGACATCGCCACCATCAATGAGAACAAGGCTGAGTGGCAGGCGCCGACCTTTGATGAGCTGGCCGTCTACGGCCCGGCCTCGCAGGAGCAGCAGGCGCTGCTGGAGCAGACCATCGACCTGGACGCCTTCAACTGGGGCTACGATCCGTGGCACTACACCGTGCCCGAGGGCAGCTACAGCACCGATCCCGACGGCCCGCAGCGCATCGTCGAGTTCCGCGAGATGGTGCAGGCGCTGAACCAGATGGGTCTGCGCATGGCCATCGACGTGGTCTACAACCACACCAACGCCGCCGGCCAGAGCGACAAGTCGGTCCTGGACCGTGTCGTGCCCGGCTACTACCATCGCTTGAACGACCGCGGCCAGGTCGAGACCAGCACCTGCTGCCAGAACACGGCCACCGAGTTCAACATGATGGAGAAGTTGATGGTCGACTCGGTGCTGACCTGGGCTGTGGACTACAAGGTCGACTCCTTCCGCTTCGACCTGATGGGCCACCACATGAAGCGCAACATGCTCAAGCTGCGCGACGAGCTGGACGCGCTGAACGTGGCTGACGACGGCGTCAACGGCGAAGAGATCTACGTCTACGGCGAGGGCTGGAACTTTGGCGAGGTGGCCGACAACGCCCGCGGCGAGAACGCAACCCAGTTCAACATGGCCGGCACCGGCATCGGCACCTTCAGCGACCGCCTGCGCGACGCAGTGCGCGGCGGCGGCCCCTTCGACGGCGGGCAGGATCTGATCCGCCGCCAGGGCTGGGCCAACGGCCTGTACTACGATCCCAACGCGCTGAACAGCGGCTCGCCGGCCGAGCTGCAAGAGCTGCTGCACCTCACCGACCTGACCAAGCTGGGCATGGCCGGCAACCTGGCCGACTATCAGTTGGTCGACATGGATGGCAACCTGGTGACCGGTTCGCAGATCGACTACAATGGCCAGCCGGCCGGCTACACGGATGATCCGCAGGAGCAGATCATCTACATCAGCAAGCACGACAACCAGACCCTCTACGACATCAACGCCTACAAGATCCCGGTCAACCGCACCACGGCCGAGCGGGTGCGGGCGCAGATCGTGGGGCTGAGCACCGTGGTGCTGGGTCAGGGCGTGCCCTTCCTGCACGCTGGCGTGGACCTGCTGCGCTCCAAGTCCATCGACCGCGACAGCTACAACTCCGGCGACTGGTTCAACCGCCTGGACTTCACCTACCAGAAGAGCAACTGGGGCTCCGGCCTGCCGCGTGCGACCGTCAACCAGGACAACTGGCCGTTGATCCAGCCGCTGCTGGCCGATCCGGCCTTCAACCCGGCCCCGGCCGACATCGCCATGACCACGGCCATGCTGCAAGAACTGCTGACCATCCGCCAGAGCTCGCCGCTCTTCCGGCTGGAGACCAAGCAGGATGTGATGGACCGCGTTGTCTTCTACAACAACGGTCCTGACCAACTGCCCGGCCTGATCGTCGTGAACCTCTCGGACGAAATCGACCCTGACCTGGACCCGGCCCGCGAGCAGATCGTGGTGCTGGTCAACGCCAACGACGCCGCGCAGACCTTCAGCGACGCCGACTTCGTGGGCCTCGACCTGGCGCTGTATGCCATTCAGGCCAACGGCGTCGATCCGCTGGTCAAGACCTCGTCCTTTGATCCGGCGACCGGTGCGTTCACCGTCCCTGGCCGTACGACGGCTGTCTTCTCCAACCCGGAAACGGTCTCAGGGTCGGTCACGCAGACGGCCAGCACAAACCCCGTGGTCATGGGCACCTACATCGAAGTGGATGTCAGCGCCAGCAACAACGGCCCCGATATCGCCGATGCGCTCTTCCTGGCGCCCATCGACCCTGACACCATGTACGTCATGGGCAGCGCCTACGGCGGCGCGTTCCCGCTGCCAGCTGCGCACGTGGCGAAGCTCGCGATCGACAAGGGCCTGCCGGAGCTGGACAATGTGACGGCTGCGGCCGCCGGCCGTGCGGCTGAAGACGTGGTGGCCGTGGCCTGGGCTGGCCCCTTCTTCAGCGGCGACTTGGTCGAGTTCGGCTTCACGGTGCGGGTAATGACCAACAGCGGCGAGGTGCAGCACGACGTGGCGCTATTCGACGGCGCGACCTTCGTCCTCAGCTTCGTCGGGGAGGCGCTGCCCATCGTGGACAACAGCGCCTACCCGATCAGCCGCTCGCGCCGCTTCAACGTGGACCGCGACACGTTCATCAACGGCGCCCAGCCGGCAGCCTTCAACGGCAGCGGGCAGACCATGTGGGCCGGCTTCTTCGGCCAGATGCGCCCGCTGGTGCAT
>JBFYTD010000424.1:0-3255 GCA_041300885.1 Anaerolineae bacterium
ATTGCCCGACGTGCATCTGCGCATCGTGGGCGATGGCCCGCTGCGCGGCATACTGGCTGCCCAGGCCGAGGCGCTGGGCCTCGCCGGCCGCGTCACCTTCGCTGGCGACGTAGCCCACGACCGCCTGCCAGAGTTGTACCAGACGGCCGACCTGTTCGTGCTCTCCTCGCGCTACGAGAGCCAGAGCCTGGTGGCGCTGGAGGCGGCCGCGTGCGGCTGCCCGGTGGTGGGCACGGCGGTCGGCCTGCTGCCGGAGCTGCTCGGCCCACAGCAGCTGGCGCCCGTGGGCGACGCGCCGGCCCTGGCCGCGGCCATGCTGCGGCTGCTGCGCGATCCCGCTGCCAGGGCCCTGGCAGTCGACGAGGCTCACGCCCGCGTCGCCGAGCGTTTCGCCCTTGACCAGACCATCCCAGCCCTCGTGGCGCTTTATCGGACGCTCTGCCAAGCCCCATGACATCGCAACCACCTGCGATCGCTAAGCAACCAAACACCTCTTCTCTCCGCCGTATCGCCGCGGTGGTGCAGGGGCTTTTTGCGCTTTCGCTCGTCCTGACGCTGGCCACCCACGCCAACAACTGGCGCGTCGGCCCACTGACCTGGCTGCCCATCGTGCGTCTGGCGCCGCTGTTGCCCACCCGCTTTCTGGATGCGGCCATGCAGCAGGCGCCCATGGCCATCGGCGTGTTGACTCTGCTGCCGCTGGCGTTGGGCGGGAGCTGGCTGCTGCTGCGCGTCCTGGAGGCGCGCACGCCCGGCCTGCGCCGGCCCTGGCGCTGGGGCTGGCCAGGCTTCACCTGGCCGCTGCTGGGGCTGACCGGCCTGGCGCTGCTCAGCCTCGCAACCCAGGCGCTGCGTGTACGGTCGGCCGCCCTCGCCCCTGCCCAGGTCCTGGCCGTCGGATCGTTGGCCCTGGCCTGGCTGGTCTACCTGTTCGTCGTCAACGAGCGGCCGCGCCTCACCTGGCCGCTGGCGGCAGTGATCACCGTGCAAGGGCTGGTCGCCGTCGTCCAGTTCGCCGTGCAGCGCGACCTGGGGCTGGCCGCGCTGGGCGAGCTGGCCCTGGACCCTGCGACCGGCGGCGCCAGCGTGTTGCTGGTAGACAACGTGCGCTGGCTGCGCGGCTACGGCCTGACCGGCCACCCCAATCTGCTGGCCGCGCTGCTGGCGCTGGCCATGCTCCTGCTGCTGCCCGATCTGGCGGCGGCGCGCGGGCTGCGCCGGCTGGTTCTGAGCTGTGCGCTGGTGGTTGGGCTGTTGGGGCTGCTGGCGACGGTGTCGCGGGCGGCCTGGCTGGCGTTTGGCCTGGGCGCCGGGTTGTTCGTCCTGGCCAGTTGGCGCCAGCCGCGCGCCGCCGCATCCCGCCGCGCCCCCCGCCGGGGCGACTGGCTGCCCATTGCGGTCTTGAGCGGGGCGGGGCTGGCCTTCCTGGTGCTCTACAGCCGCCAACTGGCCAGCCGTTTCCTCAGCCTGGGCAGCGTCATCGAGGCCCGTTCCCTCTCCGAGCGGGGACGCGACGCGGCCATCGCCCTGCGCCTGCTGGGCCAACACCCCTGGCAGGGGGTCAGCTTCGGCAATTACGTGCCCTCGGCCCGCGCCCTCGACCCCGCCGCCCGCGTCGTCCACAGCGCGCCGCTGCTGGCTCTGGCCGAGCTGGGGCTGGTGGGCGGGCTGTTCTGGGGTTGGCTGACGCTGGCGCCCTTCGCGGTCGCGGCCCGCGCCAGCCTGCGTGGCGACCCACGCCTGCTGCCGCACCTGGCCCCCTGGCTGGCGCTGGTGATGATGAGCCTGTGGCACCCCCTGCCCTGGTTCAGTGCGGGTTGGCGCTCCACCGTGCTGCTGGCCCTGCTGATGGGGGTGTGGGCCAACGTCGTGTGTGCTCTCACGCCTCCCCGGGAGCCGGCGCCATAACCGGAGCGGTGCTGCGCAAAGACCGGCCAAGGCGCCAACTGGTTTTTGACAACGACTTACCTCCCCCACACCGTGATGGTCGTGGTGCGATAGCGCTCTTGGCGCCGGAAGATCCTCTCCTCCCACGCCTTGCCCGGCGTGCGGTCGAAAATTACCAGGTGGCCGTCGGGCGCGCCGGTGGCGTCCATGTAGGCCCAGGTCTGCTCCAGACCATCGGCTATGGTCTGTTCCAGCGACTTGTATAGCACCTTGAGCTCGATCACCGCCCGCTGCACGCCGCCGGCGTAAGGCCAGATCACCAGCAGGTCTGTCCGGCGCCGGCCCAGGCCGTACTCCCGCTCGACGCGGCCGCCGCCGTTGACGATGCGCTGCAAGAAAGCCTGCATCAGCAACTGGGGACCGGCCTCGCGATACTGGAAGCGCTCGACCCAGCTTTCGGCGTGCTCGCGAAAGAACTGCTGAAAGGCTGCGAGCAGCTTCGTCATGTCCAGGCTGCCATCGCGGCCGGTGTACCAGGCAGGCTCCTGGCTCATGGTAAGCTGGGTGGTGTAGGTCAACGCCCTGGGGATGACCTCCTGGTAGATGGGATTGGCGATGCGCAGTTGGCCGTTCTTGGTCACCAAGCCCAGGTCGATCACGTACTGCACGTCGTTGTCAGGCAGCGACTCGGGCGCGACCTGGCCAGTCAGCATGGATGGAAAAGGACGGGCGCTTGACAACATCTTCACCGAACGACTGTGGCGCTCGATCAAATATGAAGAGGTGTACCTGAACGACTACTACATCCATTTGTGGCAAAGCGCGCGACGAGTTTCGATCTGCCAACTGACAGATTCCAGGCCGGTTTCTCGTTCAACAGCAGTGTCCGCGATGCTCAATCGCGCCATCCCTGATCGAAAGAGGTACCATGAAGCTCAAACCGTCCGTCCTTTTGCTGCCTGTCCTCCTCGTCCTCATGGCCGCTCTGCCCGGCGCAGCGGCCCCCTTGGCTGGTCCGTGCATAGCCGGAGCGTCCTACGACCCTGCCTGCGACGCCGACCACGATGGCGACGTGGACATCTTCGACATTCAGCTCACCGCCGGCCACTGGAACCAGTCCGGCGTGTTTGTCAGCGACAACGGCCACAACCATCTGGGGCAAACCTGGACGGGCAACAACAACCCGCTGCGCATCCAGGGCTCGTTTGGGTCCACAGACAACGCGCCGCTGGTGTTGCGCAACAGCCTGTCGTCCGGCCACGGCCTGATCGTGGCCTCGGCCGGCAACACGGGCGTAGCCATCGCTGGGGCCGGCAACGACGGCGTATCGGTGGGCTTTCCCGGCGGCGACGGCTATTCTGTGCTTTC
>JBFYTD010000425.1:0-3252 GCA_041300885.1 Anaerolineae bacterium
GCATGGCCCAGCGGGTGGCCGATGACACCGGCACGCGGCTCATCCCGATCTACACCGGGTCGCTCAGCGAGCCTGGGGGCGACGCCGGCACCTACCTGGACTACATCCGCTACAACGTCAGCGCCATTGTCGAGGCTTTGCGGTAAGAGAACAGCAATATCACAGACGCCGGGCACTTCAAGTGCCCGACGTCTAGAGCCGAATGCTTTCCAAGGAGTTCCATGGAGTCTCTGCGACAGATTCCCGCCCTGATCGGCCACCGCGAGCCGCATCTGGCCGACCAACCGATTCTTGCCGTGTCCGATGTCACCCTGCGCTACAACGGCAAGGCCGCGCTGGACAGCGTCACCTTCGAGCTGATCACGGGTGAGCAGGTGGCGGTGGTCGGTCCCAACGGCGCTGGCAAGAGCACGTTGTTCAAGATCATCGCCGGCGTGCTGCCACCCACGGCCGGCCAAGTGCAGGTCTACGGCTCCGGCCCGGGCGGCCACATCTGCATCGCCTACGTGCCGCAGCGCAGCCAGGTGGACTGGAGCTTCCCGGTCAACGTGGCCGACGTGGTGATGATGGGCCGCGTCGGCAAGCTGGGCCTGTTCCGCCGGCCTGCCAAGCGCGACTGGGACTACGTACACCAGTGCCTGCAAGTCGTGGCCATGGACGACCTGGCGGGCCGGCAGATCGGCGAGCTCTCCGGCGGCCAGCAGCAGCGGGTCTTCATCGCCCGCGCGCTGGCTCAAGAGGCCGAGCTGATGCTGATGGACGAGCCACTGACCGGGCTGGACGTCAACTCACAGGAGGACATCTTCGCCATCCTGGCCGAGCTGCGCCAACGGCGGGTGACGATCCTCATCGCCACCCACGATCTGAACCTGGCCGCCGAGCGCTTCGATCGGGTGATGCTGCTCAACCACCAACTGCTGGGTCTGGGCCGGCCCAGCGAGATCTTCACCCCCGATAAGCTGCTGGCGGCCTACGGCGGCCAGATGCGCCTGATCGAAACCAACCAAGGCGTGCTGGCCCTGAGCGACACCTGCTGCGACGGCGACGAGCATTGATATGCAAGAACTGTTGAATCTCCTGTTGGCGCCGCTGGCCTATCCCTTCATGGTGCGTGGCCTGGCGGCTGCCGTCATGGTCGGCATCGTTTGCTCCCTGGTGGGCACCTACGTGGTGCTGCGCGGCATGGCCTTCTTCGGCGACGCCCTGGCCCATGCCATTCTGCCCGGCGTAGCCGTGGGTTACCTGGTCAGCGGCAGCGCGCAGACGACGCTGTTCTGGTGGGCGCTGGCCGCGGCGGTGCTGACCTCCATCGGCATCGGCGCGGTCAGCAAGGGCGCTCAGATCAAGGAGGACACGGCCATCGGCATCGTCTTCGCCGGTATGTTCGCGCTGGGCATTGCCCTGATCTCCACCATGCGCAGCTACACAGTCGACCTGACGCACTTTCTTTTTGGCAACGTGCTTGGGGTCACCAGCGCCGACCTGGCGTTGACGGCTATCTGGAGCCTGATCGTGATTGTGATCATCGTGGCCTTCTTCAAGGAGTTCCTGGTCATCTCCTTCGATCCGGTGTTGGCCGAGACACTGCGCCTGCCCAGCAATGCGCTAAGCTACCTGCTGCTGATCCTGATGGCCGTGGCCATCGTGGTCTCCTTGCAGACTGTCGGCATCGCCTTGATGCTGGCCATGCTGGTGACGCCGCCGGCTACCGCCTATCTGCTGACGCGCCGGCTGCCCAGCATGATGGTGCTGGCCGCGGCCATCGGCGCGACGTCGGGGGTGATCGGGCTGTATCTCTCCTACTACGTCAGCATCGCCTCCGGGCCGGCCATCGTGCTGGTCTGCACGGCCTTTTTCCTGGTGACTGCGCTGTTTGCGCCCGGCCGGGGGTGGGTGTGGCAGCGGCGCCAGCGCGCAACGGCTTGATTTCGGGCATCAACGGTGTTACAATAGGGGCGATGGCAAATGGTAAGAGTTGTGGACAGACAACAGGAGTGGCAAGCGATGACTATCACAGCGCCTGTGCGAACGGATCGCCCCGACCAGTTGGGTTGGGCCGGCGCCGCGAAGAAGCGCGCTGAGCTGGCCCGGGACAGCGTTCCTCCCTTAGAGGGCGGCGACCACCTGAGTCGGGCGGAGTTCGAGCGCCGCTATGCGGCTATGCCCTACGTCAAGAGAGCTGAGCTGATAGAGGGAGTTGTTTATATGCCTTCACCGGTCCATATTCGACACGGCGAAACCCACGCCAACGTGATGGGGTGGCTGTTCATGTATAGAATGGGCACGCCTGGTGTTCGTGCGGCCGACAACGTCTCAATCCTGTTGGATTTGGACAACGAAGTACAACCAGATGCTATCCTGTTTCGTGATCTTGAACACGGTGGACAATGCGGCATTACTGCCAAGGGCTTCATCGTTGGTTCACCGGAGTTGGTGGTTGAAGTAGCTTCCAGTAGCGCATCTTTCGATCTGCACACTAAGCTGCGCGTCTACCGGCGCAACGGCGTGCAGGAGTATCTGGTCCTGTTGGCCCAGGAGGAGCGGGCGGTGTGGCACGTGCTGGTGGAAGGGGAGTATCAGGCGCTGGAGGCTGATGAGCAGGGCATTCTGCGCAGCCGGGTGTTCCCCGGTCTATGGCTGCATCCGGAGCACTTCTGGACTGGCGACCTGCCCAAGCTGATGGCCGTGCTTAACCAGGGTCTGGCTAGTCAGGAGCACGCCGATTTTGTGGCGGCATTGGTGGTAGGCGGCCAGTCGTGACTCCAGCCTCCAGCCATACTCGCCAGCGCCTTGGCCGCTATGCATCGGCCAAGGCGCTTTTTGTGGCGCGACCGCTGGTAGGTCCGGCTACCAGCCGGACGCAGCGTTTGTGACATTGATAACGTGGCCTACCGCCTGACATCGAATCGTGGTACACTATGGGCAAAGGAGTCGAACCATGGCAGAGACCTTTCTCATCCTGGGTGGCTATGGCAACACGGGTCGGCTGATTGCCCGCCTGCTCTTGCAGGAAAGCGATGTCCATGTCGTGTTGGCCGGCCGCAGCCTGGAACGGGCCGTGGCTGAGGCCGCAGCGCTCAACGATGCCTTCGGCGCGGGCCGGGCGTCCGCCCAGCGCGTCGACGCAGCCGACCCATCGAGCCTGTTGGCAGCCTTTGCCGGGGTCGATCTGGTGGTCGTGGCCTCCAGCACGGCCGAGCACGTGGAGCCCGTGGCGCGCGCGGCCATCGAGGCCGGCATCGACTACCTGGA
>JBFYTD010000426.1:0-3248 GCA_041300885.1 Anaerolineae bacterium
TCGTTGGCGTACCAACTGTAGGCGCATTCGTCGAAGTCGAACAGGGTGATCGCGCCGGCCTGGTCCACGAAGAAGTTGCTGCCGTGCGCGTCCTGGTGGATCAAGCCATAGGATGCAGGGTCCTTGGGGAGAGTGTGCAGATGGTCGCATACGGCGCGGTACTGGCGCTTCGCCGCGGCCTCGCTGGCGGGCAGGTAGCGCTCGACAAACTCCATGATGTCGTCGTCCCACGCCGGACGCCGCCAGGCCGGATCGGCCGGCTGGTAGTGCTGCGCCAAGTGATGCATGCTGCCCAGCAATCGCCCGTAGCTTCGGTAGAGCGCGGGCGTCCACAGGTCCCAGGGCGGCTGCCCCTGTGCTTTGACGAAGGCCGTCGCAAGGAAGTCTCCGCCCTGCCCGTCGGCAATCGCCTCGACCAGTTCGCCCTCTTCCGACAGAACCGCCCGGGCCACGGAGACGCCGCCGGCGGCCAGATAGTTGATCCAATCGACCTCGCCCTGGATCAGCGCCTTGCTGCGCCGCAGGCTGTGGCTGAGACGCATAATGTAGGCATCTGGCCCACGCTCGAACTCGTAGATGAAGCTCTCGAACGCGTCGAGGGGCCGAATCTGACCGTCGGCGATGCCATAGCGGCGCATGGCCTCATGCAGGACGATGTCGTTGAAACGGTCTTTGATCTGTTGTTCCAAGGCTTGTGTTCCTTCCTGTCCTTGAGTTCGTTAAACGGTTCACGGCTTACTTGAACGTCTTCGTCTTGGTGAGCGATCCAGATTCGTCGTAGGTACAGCGATCCCCAGCGCGTCCTCACCCGGCTCTGGCAGTTGACTCGCGCAGAGCAGCGCAACCCCCTGCGGGGTGCTGGCCAGAGACCGTCTGACAGTCCCTTACCGTTGCTGCGCAAAACGCAGTGCCTAGAACCAAGATACAGTGCGACAGGCCGCGCCAGCCGCGCCCAATCTAGGACGATTATACCTCGATTAACCCCAACTGTCGGTAATCGTCACGTGAATTGTACGCTACTTAAGTGATAGTGGTGGCAGACCATCCACGAATGCTGGCGCAACACGATTGCACGAATGGCGTCCGCACCACGCTGTATGTGCGCATCATTCGTGTATTCGCGGCCGCCGAAGGCATTCGTGGATGGCCCGGCTCCGGTTTCCAGCCCGGCGCTCCTTATGGTAAAATGGCAGCTAGCGAACCCGCCTCATCCATCAGCACCCTTCACGGAACACGCCCCCATGTTCGACTCCATCGCTCAACTAGTCGCTCTGGCCACCAACAGCGGCCAACCCCTCCACGAGATCGTCATCCAGGCCGAGATGGCCAACACCGGTAAGCCGCGTGAGTATCTGCTGGGCCGCATGGGCAAGCGGTTGGAGATCATGCAGCGCGCGGCAGCGCTGGGCATTGCCGAGCCCGTTATGTCGATCAGCGGCATCAGCGGCGGCAGCGCCTACAAGTTCTGGAACTGGCTCGGCGACGGACATGAGCCGCTGACCGGCCCGATCCTCAGCCGGGCGGTGGCGCGCGCTATGGCGGTCAACGAGGTCAACGCAGGCATGGGCTGCATTGTGGCCACACCTACGGCCGGCTCGGCCGGCATCCTGCCTGCGGTGCTGCTGACCCTCCAGGAAGCGCGCGGCTTCAGCGACGCCGACCTGGTCGACGCGCTCTTCACAGCCAGCGGCATCGGCGCGGTAATCGTGCATCGCGCCCACGTCTCAGGCGCGGCCGGCGGCTGCCAGGCTGAGACGGGCAGCGCAGCCTGCATGGCGGCCGGCGCGGCTGTGGAGTTGCTGGGCGGAACCGCCCACCAGTCGGCCCACGCCGTAGCCATCACCATGAAGAACATGCTGGGCCTGGTGTGCGACCCGGTGGCGGGTCTGGTGGAGGTGCCCTGCGTCAAGCGCAACGCGGCCGGCGCGGCCCAGTGCTTCATCGCCGTGGACCTGGCCCTGGCCGGCGTGGAGAGCGTCATCCCGGCCGACGAGGTGATCGACGCCATGGCCCAGATCGGCCGGCGCATGGACGAGCGCTTCAAGGAGACGGCGCAGGGCGGCCTGGCCGCCACCCCCACCGGCCGGCGGCTGGCTCAGATGGTGTGGGCGGAGAGGGGGCAAGTAGACAAGTAGGCAAGTAGACAAGTAGGCAAGGAAACGAGGGAAAGGAAGGAAAGGACAACATGGCAGACATTGAGACGATCATCGCACAGATGACATTGCAGGAGAAGGCGGCGCTGTGTACCGGTGCAACGGCCTGGAATACAACGCCGCTGGAGCGGCTGGGCGTGCCGCAGTTGTTCGTGGCGGATGGGCCGCACGGCGTGCGCCGCGTGCCGGATGCCACCTCTATGGCTATCGGCGCGCTGCCGGCGACCTGTTTCCCCACGGCGTCGGCTACGGCTTGCGCCTGGGACCGGGCTCTGCTGCACCAGATGGGCCAGGCGCTGGCCGAGGAAGCGATCGCCTTGGGCGTGGACGTGCTGCTGGGGCCGGGGGTCAACATGAAGCGGACGCCGGTCTGCGGCCGCAACTTCGAGTATCTCTCCGAGGACCCGTTTCTCGCCGGCGAGCTGGCTGCCAGCCTGATCGACGGCATCCAGAGCCGCGGCGTGGGCACCTCGCTCAAGCACTTTGCGGCCAACAACCAAGAGTACCAGCGCATGACCATCAGCGCCGAGGTGGACGAGCGCACCCTGCGCGAGATTTACTTGCCGGCGTTCGAGACAGCGGTGAAGAAGGCCCAGCCCTGGACCGTGATGTGCGCCTACAACCGCATCAACGGCGTCTATGCCTCCGAACAGCGGGAGTTGCTGACGGAAATACTCAAGAACGAGTGGGGCTTCGAGGGCTTCGTGGTCTCCGACTGGACGGCCGTCCATGACCGGGTCGCCGCGCTGCGCGCCGGGCTGGACCTGGAGATGCCCGGCCCCAGACCGCGGCGCGTGCAGGCCGTGGTCGATGCGGTGCAGGCGGGCGAGCTGGACGAGGCGGCGCTGGACGAGGCCGTGCGCCGCATCCTGCGCATCGTCTTCAAGGCGGCCGAGATCCCCAAGGGCGGCGCGTTCGACGCCGCCGGCCATCACGCACTGGCCCGCCGGGTCGCCGCTGAGAGCATGGTGCTGCTCAAGAACGACGGCATCCTGCCGCTGCGCGCCGTGGGCCGCATTGCTGTCATCGGCCGGGCGGCGCAGGAGGCCCACTTCCAGGGCGGCGGCAGCTCGCACATCACGCCGACCCAGGTGG
>JBFYTD010000427.1:0-3248 GCA_041300885.1 Anaerolineae bacterium
CGCCCAGGAACTTGATCGGCACGCCGGTTACTTCGCGCATGGAGATGGCCGCGCCGCCGCGCGCGTCGCCGTCCACCTTGGTCAGGATCAGGCCGGTCAGCCCCAGCCGCTCGTGGAAGGTCTTGGCCACATTAACAGCTTGCTGGCCGGTCATGGAGTCGGCCACCAGAAGGATCTCCTGCGGCTTGGCCAGCGCCTTGATCTGGTCCAGCTCGGCCATCAGCGTCTCGTTGATCTGCAAGCGGCCGGCGGTGTCCAGGATGACGATCGTGTAAGCGGCGTCCTTGGCGCGCCGCACCGCGTTGAGGCAGATCTGCGGCGGGGCCAGCTTGTCGCCCTCGCTATGCACGGGGATGTCCAACTGCTTGCCCAGCGTCTCGAGTTGGTGGATCGCGGCCGGCCGGTAAGTGTCAGCCGCCACCAGCAGCGGCCTCTGGCCCGACTTGCGCAGGGTCAGCGCCAGCTTGGCGGCCGTGGTGGTCTTGCCGGAGCCTTGCAGGCCCACCAGCATGACCACGTGCGGCGTCGGGCCGGACAGGTCCAGCTTGGCCGGCTCGCCCAGCACCGCAATCAACTCCTCGTTGACGATCTTGACCACCTGCTGGGCCGGGCTGAGGCTCTTCATCACCTCGACGCCGACGGCGCGCTCTTTGACGCGGGCGATGAAGTCCTTGACAACTTTGTAGTTGACGTCGGCCTCCAGCAGCGCCAGGCGCACCTCGCGCATGGCCGCATCCACGTCGGCCTCGCTCAGGCGGCCGCGGCTGGAGAGACCGTCGAACACCTTCTGTAGTTTCTCGGTCAGGGTTTCAAACATTCGTTCAATCTTTCCCAGTAAGCCCTGGATTCCCACCTGCGTGGGAATGACGGGTAGTTAGTGAAGGTCATTCTACGTTGCCGCAAGCGATTCGTCAAGTTGCCGCAGGTGCGGCGGTTTTGCCTTTGCTGGCAAGATATGATAAGCTGCGCGCTGCTCAGGCCACCAGGGATGGACCACCCGGCTACGGGAGCCGAACCAACGAGTCTTGCCCACAGCTAACCATGATCAGTAAAGTTCCTTCGCCCAACGGCGGTAAACTGTACGTCACCTTCGAATATCCAGGCGCCAGCCGCACCAGTAGCGTTCATCTGGTCGGCGACTTCAACGACTGGAACGAAGTGAACACCCCCATGAAGCGCAAAGAGCGCGGCGATATCTGGAAAGTGCGCATCGAGCTGGACAAGGGCCAGGAGTACCAGTTTCGCTATCTGGTAGACGAAACTTCGTGGCACAACGACTGGCATGCCGACCGCTATGTCCCCAACATCCACGGCAGCGACAACTCAGTGGTAGTCACGTAAGGACAGGCCGCACGCGGGCATTCTTCTCAGTTTCCCCCAACCACCACACCCGGCAAGAAGACTTTCGGCCCGATCAGCGGGCCGTGCTGGCTGAAGAAGATGTCGCGCTCACTGCTTTCAGACCAGCCGCTCCAGGCCAGGTTAATCTCGCCGCCCTCTGAACCTGCCATCACTGGTCCACCCATACCAAGGGGATTCGACACCAATTGGCTGGCGCGGGTCCATTCGTCCCAAGCCAACTCCCGTCTGCGGTAGGTGATACTGTCCGCCTCACGCCAGGCCGCGCTAACCTGGCGGCCTTGCGTGACAACCAGCGCCGGCTCACGCGCGTCGATGGCCACGTCGCTGATCGCCAGCGGGGCGGTCCACAGGTTCTGCTGCCCGCTGACGTAACGAATGTGCGCTTTGTTGCCCACATGCTCCTGCCACGCCAGGTGGGTCGAGCCATCCGGCGCGCAGGCCATGGCGACGCCCAGCGACTCATTGTCAGGCGAGATGGAGATGTTTTCCGGCAGCGACCATACATAGCCCTGACCCTGCAGGTGGAAGATATCGCGCGCGCTAGCGTTGATGCCGGTGGCTTGATAGGCCACGTGTAGCTCGTTCAGTGCGCCGTCCACCACCATCAGCGGCGCACTGCCACGGGCGTTGCTCAGCGGCTCGTTCAGCCAGGTGCCCTCTAACCAGCCGTGATAAATGACCGAAAAGCCGGGCGACGTATCGGCCCATGCGGCGTGGACAACGCCCGCGCGGTCGACCGCCAGTGTGGGGAAGAGGGAGGATCCAGGAGTCTTCGAGACCAAGCGCGGCAGCGTCCAAACGTCATTGCTCCACGCCGCGTAGAAGATATTATAGCGGTTGGAGAACTGGTTGCTAAAGACAACATGCAGCGTGCCGTCTGAGGCGAGGCCAGCCGCAGGCCGCTGGCCAGTGGAGACCGAGCGCGGCGTCGACCACAGACCAGCACGGCGCACGGCATGGAAAACACGGCTGTTTTCCTCCCACAGCAAATGGACCAGGCCATCGGCGCCGGTCAACAACACCGGATTGATGGCGCGTCCAGGAGAAACTGAGACGTTTTCGGGCGAAGACCAGGCAGGATCGACGAGTTGCTGGCCGCGGGAGGACCAGGGGGCGGCGGTTGTCGGCATAGTAGCTGCGCTCCTTGCATCAAAGATGGCTGCTGTGTTGGGAGTTGGCAGATGAACGGAACCCTGGATCAATGCGACGAAAGGAGTCGCCAGGGCCAGACCGCAGGCGAGGCCGGCGGCAAGCACCGCGAGGAGCAGCCCAACCGGCAAAGACTCAACCGGTCTGGTTTGAGGAGTTGTAACCTGCGTAACACGCGTGCGACTCCACGATTCCATCGTCAAGCCTACCTATCGTGCAATCGGCCCACTGACTCTCAAGGCTGCCAGGGGCTTGCCAGGTCATCGATCAGCCGGCCAGCCGGCTGATCGATCCCGCTCGCCTTGGCGCGGCGGCGCTGATGCCCAGTACCTGTGAGCAGCAGAATACCAGAAGGGACGGCCGCCAACGCAAACCAAGTATACTCGCATTGCCGTCAAAGCGTCAACATGCGCGGGCGGAGCAACAGAAGGACAGTCACCCATGATCCGCTCAGCCGGTCTTTCGGAAACCCGGCTCTTTGGGGATGACAGTGGCTCTTGTGCCGATACAACACTCACCCTTCTGGGGTCGGCGATTCGGGCGGCTCGTCGACCGGTGTGGCCGTCGCCGTGGCTGGTTCAGGAGGGGACGCAGGCGTGGCTGTCGGCGTCTCAGGCGTCGCTGTCGGCGGCTCGGGCGTGGCGGTCGGCGGATCGGGTGTCGCCGTCGGCGGATCGGGCGTCGCCGTCGGTGTGACCGTCGGCGGATCGGGCGTCGCCGTCGGTGTGACCGTCGGC
>JBFYTD010000042.1:0-14435 GCA_041300885.1 Anaerolineae bacterium
TCCACGACGCCGCGGAACGTATCCTCGACGCCGATGGGGAGCTGGATCGGAATGGGGTGGCCGTTCAACCGCTCGACGATCATGCCCACGGTGCGCCAGAAGTTCGCGCCCATGCGATCCATCTTGTTGACGAAACAGATGCGCGGCACGTTGTAGCGATCAGCTTGGCGCCAAACGGTTTCTGACTGCGGCTCTACGCCCGCGACTGCGTCAAAGACCACCACGCCGCCGTCCAGCACGCGCAGACTGCGTTGCACCTCGGCTGTGAAGTCGATGTGTCCAGGCGTGTCGATCAGGTTGATCTGGTATTCGCGCCAAGAGCTGGTGATGGCGGCAGCCGTGATGGTGATGCCGCGCTCGCGCTCCTGCTCCATCCAGTCCGTGACCGTTGTGCCTTCGTCTACGTTGCCGAGGCGATAAGTCGTGCCAGAGTAGAAGAGGATGCGCTCGGTCGTCGTGGTTTTGCCCGCGTCGATGTGGGCGATAATGCCGATGTTGCGAATAAAACGCAGGTAGTCGTTATCTGCCATAGTCAGCTCTGTTTGTCATACTCAGATGTCGAACGCTTGAAGTTGTCTCTTAGACAAAGACAGACGGCTGGGTGTTTCCAGCCGTCCGTCGAAACCACAGGTCAATGTGGAAACTTCGCCAGCGGTCCTAACGGGTTCCGAAGCGATAGTGAGCGAACGCACGGTTGGCTTCGGCCATCTTGTGCGTATCTTCCTTCTTCTTGATGGTATTGCCGGTGTTGTTGGCAGCATCCAGCAACTCGGCGGCCAGCTTCTGGGCCATGGATTTGCCGGAGCGCTTGCGGGCGTTCGCGATGAGCCAGCGATGCGCCAGCGCCTGCCGGCGGGCAGGCTCCACTTCCATGGGAACCTGGTAGGTGGCGCCGCCAACGCGGCGGGGCTTTACCTCGACCATGGGCGAAGCATTTTGGATGGCATGCTCAAACACCTCGATCGCTGGCTTGCCTGTGCGCTCGGCGATGATATCCAAAGAGCCGTAAACCACGGCTTGGGCGGTGCTCTTCTTGCCGTCGTACATAATCCGATTGATGAACTTTGCCAGTTGGGCGTTGTTGTATTTCGGATCAGGCGCAATTGCGCGGATCGGAGCCTGATTGCGTCGCATGGGCTTTCTCTCCTGCTACTTTTTCTTTGCCACGGGTGCAGCGCCGGGCTTCGGTCGCTTAGCGCCATATTTGGAACGACCACGACGACGCTTGTCAACGCCGGTGCTGTCGAGAGCGCCACGCACGATGTGATAGCGCACGCCAGGCAGGTCCTTGACACGACCACCGCGCACCAACACCACCGAGTGTTCCTGCAAGCGATGGCCTTCTCCAGGAATATAGGCCGTAACCTCGATACCGTTGGTCAGACGCACGCGCGCGATCTTGCGCAGCGCCGAGTTGGGCTTCTTAGGTGTAGTCGTGCGAACCTGGGTGCAGACGCCGCGCTTCTGGGGAGACCCCTTGGGCATGCGGATGGTTCGGGACCGCAACGTATTGCGTGTGAACTGCAGGGCCGGCGCCTTCTCTTTGTTAGGCTTGGGCGTGCGGCCATGACGAACAAGTTGATTGATAGTAGGCAACTTAATCTCCCTGATACTTACTATATCTCAGGCGCCTCGACGCCTTCGTCTCAGATGAAAAGTCTCTTGCTAGAAATCGCACGCGTAGGCCGGACCGTTATTGCGGATCCGGCCTACGCTGGGTCATTCTAACACAAGACCTGCGCAGGGTCAAATCACAACCTGCTGGCTATTCGTCGTCGTAGTCCATGTCCGAGTAATCGTCCAGCGTGGGCAACTGGCCCAGCAGGCCGAAGGAGTCAGCAAACTCCATATCGCGCGAGTTAAGCAGCTCGTCGTCGTACTCGCCTGGCTCTTCACCGTCCAGATCGTACTCGTCGTCGTATTCGTCCATGGCTTCACCGACCGGGTGGCGCATCTTGCGCATCCCGAAACCGGTCCCCACGGGGATCAGCTTGCCGATGATGACGTTCTCCTTCAGACCACGCAGATGGTCGACCTTGCCTCGCACGGCGGCATCAGTCAGCACGCGCGTCGTCTCCTGGAAGGAGGCCGCAGCTAGGAAACTCTCGGTGTTCAGCGACGCTTTTGTGACGCCCAGCAGCACCGTATCAGCCCGGGCCGGCTGGCCGCCGCGCGCCGTGATATCCTCGTTGGCCTGCTCGAACTCGAAGCGATCCACCAACTCACCGGGCAAGTACTCGCCGTCGCCCGCGCTACGGATCTGAAGCTTGCGCAGCATCTGGCGGATGATCACTTCGATGTGCTTGTCGTGAATCCCAACGCCCTGGGAGCGGTAAACCCGCTGCACCTCTTCCATCATATACATCTGGCAGGCCTCGGGTCCCTGGATGCGCAACACCTCACGCGGGTTCTTGGATCCCTCGGTCAACTGCGTGCCAGCCTCAACTTTGTCGCCGCGATCGACGCGGAGGCGGGCTGAAGGCGGAATGGCCTGCTCCCATTGATCAGTTTCCTCGCGCCGCACAATCGCTGTGATCGCGCCGTCGTCCTGCCGATCGATGAACACGTTGCCATCGGTGCCAGCCATGACCAGCCGATCGTCGCCCAAGCGCGCCAGGATCGTGTCTTCCTGAACCCGGTCGCCATCGTTGACGATCAACACGGCGTCGGCTGGGATTTCGTGCTGGCGGCGGATGATGCGGCTGTTGGTCACTTTGATCATACGCTGCTCGCCAGCCCAGTAGACATCCACCACGCCGTCGATCTCGCTGATAACCGCCTCGCCCTTAGGCGTGCGCGCCTCGAACAGCTCCTCGACGCGCGGCAGACCCTGCGTGATGTCCTCACCTCCGGCCACACCACCCGTATGGAAGGTGCGCAGCGTCAGCTGGGTGCCTGGCTCGCCGATAGACTGCGCTGCGATGATGCCCACGGCCTCGCCTGGCTGCACCATCGTGCCGCGCGCCAGGTCACGCCCGTAACACTTGCGGCACAGACCAACCCGGGTCTCGCAGCGCAGCGGCGAACGCATCAGCGCCTGCTTCACACCGGCCTCGACAATGAGATCGACGTCACTGTCCTCGATCAAACGATCACGCTCGATCAGCACCTCACCCGTTCGGGGATCGGTGATCGGCGCCGCCGTCAGCCTGCCGACCAGACGCTCGCCGAACTTCTCGCCGATGGCGCGGCTGGCCTCGTCAGTGATCCAGACGCCAGCCAAAGTGCCGCAGTCCTCGTCGGTGATGATCACGTCCTGGGCTACGTCCACCAGACGGCGGGTCAGGTAGCCCGCGTCGGCCGTGCGCAGGGCCGTGTCGGCCAGACCCTTGCGCGCACCGTGCGTGCTCAGGAAGTACTCCAACGAAGTCAGGCCCTCGCGGAAGTTCGAGCGGATAGGCAGTGCGATGATGCGTCCCGAAGGATCGGCCATCAAGCCGCGCATGCCAGCCAACTGGCGGATCGGGGTCACGCCGCCCTTGGTCGCGCCGCTGGTCGCCATCGCGCCGATGCCCTCCAGCGGATCCAACTGCTCGCGCACGGCCTGCGTGATATCATCGGTGGCGCGGGTCCAAAGCTCGACCACCCGGTTGTACTGCTCGTCCTCGGTGATCAAACCACGGCGATACTGGCGCTCTGCCTGCTCCACCTCTTTGGTGGTGCGCTCAAGGATTTCGGCCTTGATTTCAGGCACCTGGATATCGCTGACGGCGATGGTGAAACCGCTCTGGGTGGCATAGCGGAAACCCATGCCCTTGATGACGTCCACCATGTCAGCCGTGGCTTCCTGGCCTAACAGCTCGTAGCACTCGCCGACCAGATTGTTAACCGCCTTCTTCTCCATCACCTCGTTGACAAACTGCAACTCGGCAGGCAGGCCCAGGTTGAAGATCACCCGGCCAGGCGTGGTCTCGATCAGACGATTGGCCGGCCAGCGGTTGGCCGAATAGCCGTGCACTCGCAGTTGGCGCTTGAGTTCTTCGAGACCCTTGGCGCCGAAGTCCTTGACCTCATCGATAAACTTGCGGTCATTCTTGCGCGCCAGCCGGTCCAGGACGTGGCCAATGCTGGTGATGCCGGCGGCTTGCAGCGCCACCAGCACACGCTCACTCAGATCGATCACCTCCAGACTGACATCGTCCAAAGGAGAAGTGAAGCGGGTCTTGATCATCGCCCGGATATCGACGTAGCGCAAGCTGTAGGCCATCAGCACTTCGTCAAAACCGGTAAATATCTTGCCCTCACCCTTGGCGCCGGGCTGAACCGTGGTCATGTAGTACACGCCCAAGACCATATCCTTGGAGGGACCGACAATCGGTTCGCCGCTGGAGGGCTTGAGCAGGTTGCGGCTGGACAGCATCAGCTCGCGCGCTTCGCGCACCGCCATGTCGCTCAGCGGCACATGCACGGCCATCTGGTCACCGTCGAAGTCGGCGTTGAAGGCAGCGCACACCAGCGGGTGAAGCTGGATAGCATTGCCCTCGATCAGCACAACCTCAAAAGCCTGAATACCCAGGCGATGCAGCGTCGGCGCACGGTTCAGCAGCACAGGCCGCTCGCGGATGATATCATCCAGCACGTCCCACACCGCCGGGTCGATGCGATCGACCATGCGCTTGGCGCTCTTGATGTTGTGCGCGTGGTTGTGTTCCACCAGGCGGCGCATCACGAAGGGCTTGAACAACTCCAGAGCCATCTTCTTGGGCAGGCCACACTGGCTGAGCTTGAGTGTGGGGCCAATGACGATCACTGAGCGGCCGGAGTAGTCCACGCGCTTGCCCAGCAGGTTGCGGCGGAAGCGGCCCTGCTTGCCCTTGAGCATATCGGACAGCGACTTGAGCTTGCGCTTACCGCTGCGACTGACGGCGCGGCCACGCCGACCGTTGTCGATCAAGCTGTCCACCGCTTCCTGGAGCATGCGCTTCTCGTTGCGCACGATTACGTCCGGGGCGCCCAACTCCAGCAGCCGGCGCAAGCGGTTGTTGCGGTTGATCACGCGACGATACAGGTCGTTCAGATCGGAGGTGGCAAAGCGGCCGCCGTCAAGCTGCACCATTGGGCGCAGGTCTGGCGGGATCACCGGCAGCACGGTCAGGATCATCCACTCCGGCCGGTTGCCCGACTTGCGGAAGGACTCGACCACGCGCAACTGCTTGGCGGCCTTCTTGCGGCGCTGCTTAGAGCGCGTGCTCTTGATCTCGTGGCGCATCTCCTTGGCCATCTGGTCCAGGTCCATACCTGCGACGATCTTGCGGATCGCCTCGGCGCCCATGTCGGCCTCGAAGACGTTGCCCCAGCGCTCGGACAGCTCGCGGTAGTGATTCTCCGACAGAAGTTGCCGCTCACGGAGCGACTTGAGCTCCATCAGCTCGTCTTCCATCTCCTGGCGCAGCCGATCCGCCTTGCCGTCCCGCTCCTCCTGGATCACCATGATCTCTTGTTCAGCGTTCTGGCGTTCGTGATCGCGCTTGCTGCTGACCAGGTCGGTCAGGCGGCGGCGCTCATCGGCCAACAGCGAATCGACTTCGCTAAGTTGCTCCTGCACCAGCTCGTTGAGTCGGTCCAGCAGGCTACGCTGGACAATTTCACCCTTAGCCAGCAGCGGCGCCTCGGACCAGGACAGTCGAATGTCCTCTTCCGTGGCCTTGCCGATGCGATTCTCCAGACGCGTGGTCAGGTTCTGCGCTTCGTTGATCAGCGCATTGGACTGCTGCTCAAGCTGGGCGGCGAACCGTGCCATGCCATCTTCCATCTCATGATCCAAGCGCTGCAGAACCTTGTCGCGGCGCTCCTCACACTCAAGAATGCGCGTGTCGAACTCGCCGTCCAGCTTCGAGAGGCGCGCGGTCAGGTCACGCTCGTGGCGCTGAATGGTGCGGCTGCGCGCATCTTCGTCCACCTCAGTGATGACATATTGGGCGAAGTAAAGCACCCGTTCCAGATTGCGCGGCGAGATATCCAGCATCAGGCCCAGGCGGCTCGGCACGCCTTTGACGTACCAGATGTGGCTGACGGGGCTGGCTAGTTCGATGTGGCCCATGCGTTCGCGGCGCACGCGGCTGGGAGCTACCTCGACGCCACACTTGTCGCAGATGATACCCTTGTAGCGCACGCGCTTGTACTTGCCGCAGTAGCACTCCCAGTCCTTGGTTGGACCGAATATGCGCTCACAGAACAGGCCGTCCCGCTCAGGTCGCAGCGTCCGATAGTTGATCGTCTCCGGCTTGAGAACTTCGCCATAGCTCCACTCGTGGATATGCTGCGGCGAAGCCAGGGAAATCCTGATGGCATCAAAATCGTTTACTTCCACGGTACACCTCTCTCAGGGAGTGTCAAGTGAAACGTGTCATGTGTCATGTATCAGGTGTGACTTGACACTTGATACATGGCACTTGGCACGTGACACCTTATCTGCCAGCCATCGGGCCGGGAACGCTGATGCTGAAACCCAACTTGGGCAACTGCTCGTCGCTGTCATCCCTGCCGAACTGGATGATCTCATCCTTTTCGTTGATCACTTCGACCGACAGCCCGAGGGACTGCAGCTCCTTGACCAAAACGCGGAAGGACTCTGGCACGCCGGGCGCCGAGATGGTCTCGCCCTTGACGATCGCCTCGTAGGTCTTGACACGGCCGGTCACGTCATCGGACTTGACGGTCAACATCTCCTGCAAGGTGTAGGCGGCGCCATAGGCCTCCAGGGCCCAGACCTCCATCTCACCAAAGCGCTGGCCGCCGAACTGAGCCTTGCCGCCCAGCGGCTGCTGTGTGACCAAAGAATAGGGCCCGGTCGAGCGTGCATGCACCTTGTCCTCGACCAAGTGAGCCAGCTTGAGCATGTTCATCACGCCCACGGTCACGGGCCGGTCATAGGCCTCACCCCCCATGCCGTCATGCAGGGTCATCTTGCCGGTGGTGGGCAGGGCCATGTCCCTGCTTATGGCCTTGTGCACTGCCTCTCGCTCGATCTCCTGATGGCTCAGGGCCGAGATGCGATCCATCGCATCGTAGATTGCCTGGCGATCCAGCGCGGTGTCCTCGACCCCGCGGTAACCGGCCCGCACGGGAGGCATACCCACGCCCGTGGCGTCCTTTTCCGCCGTCTCCTCAGCCTCGTCGGGCTCGTAGGTGGCCAGACGCATCTCGTCACGCACCACCTGCTTGAGCCACTCGCGCAGGCAGGCACGGCGCGCGTTTTCGTTGATGCGCTGCCGTTCGGCCAACGACAACGCGGTGTAGTCTTGCTCCGAGACGATGATGCCATCAGGATCGTAACGCTGCGGCTCTTCCCGCAGCCATTCTCGCAACAGCGCAAGACGAGCATAGGACTGATCGTAGTAAACGCGCTCGGAGTCATAGCCACGCTCGCCCAGCCATTCGGTCAGATAGAGCGAACGCAACTCGTCGTCGTGGACGATCGTCTCCGGGTCCATGATGCTCTCTTCGGCCCAAATCCACGCGCGCTTGGTCGCCTTCTCCCACGCCCGGCCCATCAGCCAGGCTCGGGCCAGCTCGGCCTCGATCTCGTCCTCGCGCGCGCCGTCAAACACTGGGGTCTCAGCATAGAAGCCAAGCTCCTTGGCAGCCCACCCCAGATGCACTTCCAGCACCTGGCCGATATTCATACGGCCTGGCACGCCCAGCGGGTTGAGGATCATATCCACTGGGGTACCGTCATCCAGGAAGGGCATATCCTGCACAGGCACGACGCGGGAGATGACGCCCTTGTTGCCGTGGCGGCCGGCCATTTTATCACCCTCGGTGATCTTGCGGCGCTGCGCCACCATGACCCGCACCATCTTCTCCACACCCGAGGGCAGATCGCGATGGTCATCGCGGTTGAACACCTTGATATCGACGACCTTGCCCTTCTCGCCGTGGGGCAGACGCAGGCTGGAGTCCTTGACCTCGCGCGCCTTTTCGCCGAAGATGGCCCGCAGCAGCTTCTCCTCAGGGGTTAGCTCGGTCTCACCCTTGGGCGTGATCTTGCCCACCAGGATGTCGCCAGGACCAACCTCGGCGCCGATGCGGATGATGCCTTCCTCGTCCAGATCCTTGAGCGCGTCCTCGCCTACGTTAGGGATGTCGCGTGTGATCTCTTCGGGGCCTAACTTCGTGTCGCGAGCCTCGGTCTCGTGCTTTTCGATGTGGATTGAGCTGAAGCGATCCTCCTGCACCAGCCGCTCCGAGATCAAAATTGCGTCTTCGTAGTTGCCGCCCTCCCAGCTCAGGAAAGCCACGACCACATTCTGACCCAAGGCCAACTCGCCACGCTCAGTAGAGCTGGAGTCGGCCAGCACATCATCGACCTGGACGATATCGCCCTTGAACACTGCCGGGCGCTGGTCGATACAGGTGGATTGGTTGGAGCGATTGAACTTGCGCAACGGGTAAGTGCGGCGCGTGCCGTCCTGCTCCAGCACAACGATCTCTGCGCCGGTAGCGCTCAACACCTCACCGGCCTTCTCGGCCAACACCACCTGACCGCTGTCGCGCGCCGCGCGGGACTCCATGCCGGTGCCGACGATGGGCGCTTCCGGCTTCACCAACGGCACAGCCTGTCGCTGCATGTTGGAGCCCATCAGCGCGCGGTTGGCATCGTCATGCTCCAGGAAGGGGATCAGCGAGGCAGAAACGCTGACGATCTGCTGCGGCGACACGTCCATGTAGTCGATGTGCGCAGGAGTCTCGAACAAGAAGTCCTGGCTGCGTCGGGCTGACACGCGTGCCTCGCGGAAATGGCCTGTTGCGTCCAGATTGGCGCTGGCCTGTGCAATCGAGTGCCTGTCTTCTTCATCTGCCGTCAGGAAAGACACGCCCTCGATGGCCCGCGGCAGAATCTTGAAGGTGCGGGGGGCGCCTTCAGGCAAAGTCTGATCGACCAACTGCACGATGTCCGCGTCAAGAATCGTACCGGTTGGTACGACGGTCTCGCGCGTGGTCGGTTCGATGATCGGCTCAGCCAGCGTGGCGCCAATCATCTCGGGCGACAGTAGGTCAGCCTCGTGGATCACCTTGCGATAGGGGGTCTCAATGAAGCCATACTCATTGACGCGGCCGTAGGAGGCCAGCGAGCCGATCAGGCCGATGTTGGGACCTTCCAGCCGCGACCACCGGCCGAATATTGATCAGCGACAGAGGCGTCACCTGCTCCGGGTCGCGGATCGACATGCGCTCTCGCACCACCCGCTCCATACGCAACAGGCCGATGCGCAGTTGATTCTGGATCAGCTCGCCGACAGTCTTGATGCGGCGGTTGCCCAGATGATCGATGTCGTCAGCCGAGTCCACGCCGTTGTTGATGCGGATCATGGTCGCAATGACCTGGATCAGATCTTCGTTCGTCAGGGTTCGCTGTGCGATAGGAACATGCAGGCCCAGCCGCCGGTTGAGCTTGTAGCGGCCCACCTTGCCCAAATCGTAGCGCCGAGGTTCGAACAACAGGTTATGCATGAACTTCTCGGCGTTATCCAGGGTAGGAGGATCGCCGGGGCGCAGCTTCTTGTAGAACTCCAGCAGCGCATCATCCCGCGAGCGCGTGTTCATCGGCTCTTTTTCGATGGTCGCAGCCAGGTACGGGTGATCGGGCATGGTGTCCACGTGCTGGAACAAAGCGAAGATCTCGTCGTCATCGCTGTAGCCGATAGCCCGCAGCAGCGTGGTCACGGGCAGCTTGCGCTTGCGGTCCACCTTCACAGAGATCAAGTCGCGACGCGATGTCTCAAACTCTAGCCAGGCGCCGCGGCTGGGGATCAGCTTAGCCATGCACAGCTCGCGGCCAGTCGTCCGATCCTCATCCACCGTGAAATATACGCCAGGAGAGCGGATCAACTGGCTTACCACAACCCGCTCGGCGCCATTAATAATGAAGGTGCCCGCCTCGGTCATGAGGGGAAAGTCGCCGGTGAAGACATCGGACTCAGAAATCTCGCCCGTGTCGTGATTGCGCAACTGGGCGCGCACCCACATCGGGGCCGCAAAGGTGATATCGCGCTCGCGGCATTCCTGCTCCGAGTACTTAGGCTCACCGAACCAGAACTCGCCGAAGTGCAACTCTAAATTGCGATTAAAACTAACAATCGGCGAAATCTCGTCGAAGAGCTCGCGTAGCCCCTCGCCCTTGAACCACTCAAACGAGTTGAGCTGGATCTCCGTCAGCCGCGGCAATGGCAACACATTGGGAATGCGGGCATAGCTCTTGCGCTGAATCTGGAAATTGGAAGTCAATGTCGTACCTCCGTGATCCTGTGCTGGGACCGACTACCCAGCCAGACGTAGTTAGGTGTGCCTAACCCATTAGAACAAAAAGCCAGGCCATGCCTGCAGTGAACTCAACGACGATGTCCTGGCTGCTACCGTGCATCTGGCGCCTGATGGCGATGATTACAGAGGCCGACTCACGCGCCGAAAGCCCGGACAATAACTGACCTGAGCCGCACGACCAGTCAGTGGACATGGGCTTCAGGAGCTAAGGGGGCAATCAGACGGGGTGAAGGGCCCTATTGTTTCGGTTGCGTGCTCTGGGTTTGATTCCTGTCCGCACCGCAACAGTCGATACTACCACGCGATGGCAATCATGTCAAGTATTCGCTCGCCCAATTCTCGATTGCGGCGCCCCGCCTATTTCATCTGACAGCAAGATTACCATAACCTTAAAATTCGACGCAAATGCCGCCAATTTCGCTCAAAACATCTTGTCAAATCAATGGATTAATGATATGATGACCAAAGTGGGTCAAAGTGGGTCAAAGTGGGGCATTGCTCCTACAATTGACCCTTTGAAACCCATGAAGTGGGACATTCAATCGAACGCATGTTCTGCTTTTCGTGACCAGGTGGGACGCCCGGTCTCCGGTTAACGCCAGGTGTGATCATGTTGATAGGCCAGTACGAACACACGTTAGACAACAAAGGGCGACTGACCTTGCCCTCGGAATACGGTGCGGAACTGGCGGGCGGCGTCGTGCTGACGCGCGGCATGGAAGGCTGTCTTTACCTCTTTCCGCGCGACGAGTTTGGACGGCTGGGTGATCGCCTGCGCGAGCTGTCGCTGACTGACTCGCGCGCCAGGAAGCTTAGGCGCTGGCTGTTGCCCCAGGCCCACGCCGCCGAACCTGACCGCCAGCGGCGCGTCGTGGTCCCCCAGTGGCTGCGCGACGTAGCAGGCATCACCGACAAGGTCTTGATCGCAGGCATGGACAACTACGTCGAGCTGTGGAACCCTGATAGCTGGCGCGAACAGGACCAGATGCTTCAAGCCGAGCTGGACGACGCAGACTTCTTCGCCAGCCTCAACGTGTAGGGTGACAACAGCCATGTCCACCGATCTTTCCGGGACGGTTCTCCATCGACCGGACCAGGCTGTCCCGGCAACGCCCTCAGACACTGTTCACGTGCCTGTCCTGGAGCAAGAGGTGCTCAACTTCCTGACGCCGCGGCCTGACGGCTGTTATATCGACGGCACGGCTGGCGGCGGCGGCCACTCCTGGGCACTGCTGGCGACCTCCAGCGCCGCCGCATCGACCGACAGCGGCGGCAGAGTTCTGAGTCTGGATGCAGACCCACATGCGGTGATGCGAGTCCGCCAGCGCCTGCAGCCCTTTGGCGAGCGTTCCCTGGTCGTTCAGACCAACTTCCGCTTTCTGGCGGCAACGGCGCGGCAGGCTGGCTTTGACCCGGTGGACGGCATTCTGCTAGACCTGGGGTTAAGCAGCGACCAACTGGAGTTGGAGGCGCGCGGCTTCGCCTTGATGGCTGATGGCCCGCTCGACATGCGCTTTGATCCGGCGCAGGAGACCAGCGCTGCCCACCTGGTCAATGCCCTGCCGGAAAACGAGCTAGCCGATCTGATCTACGCCTATGGCGAAGAACGCCTGTCACGGCGCATCGCACGGTCCATCGTCCATGCCAGACCGCTCGACAGCACAAGCCAACTTGCGCGGGTCATTGAGCGGTCCGTGGGCCGGCGCGGCCACTTGCATCCGGCCACGCGCACCTTTCAAGCGCTGCGCATCGCCGTCAACGACGAGCTAGGCGCACTGACCGATGTATTACCACAGGCCGTGGCGCTGCTGCGACCAGGCGGCCGGCTGGCGGTGATTTCTTTCCACTCACTGGAAGATCGCATCGTCAAGCAGTTCATGCAGCGCGAGGCGCAAGACTGCCTTTGCCCCACCGAAGTACTGGTGTGCCAATGCGGCCATAAGGCCATCCTGCGCCTGGTATCTCGCAAACCGGTCGAGGCTTCGCCCGAGGAAATCGCCCGCAACCCCCGCAGCCGCAGCGCCAAGCTGCGCGTGGCGGAGCGCTTGTAGTACACGCTCAGGACAGGACTTTTCGCCATGCTGGAAGGCACCGCTCTCCCCAAACCCCAAAACCGGCCCTCGGCGCGCAGGCTCGCGGGTCGCGTTGCGCTCTCGCCGCAGGCAATACAGGCTGTGTTCATCGTGCTGGGCATTGCCCTCCTGACGTTCGTGCTCTACCTGTACGTCCTGCCCAACAGCCAGATCGACGCCGCCCGGGTGCGTATCGCCGATCTGCAAACGCAGAAGGCGGCGTTGGAGCGCACAAACGCAGCCCTGATGCAAGAGATTGCGCGCGCGTCAAACCTGACGACGCTGGAGGTCAGGGCCAAAGCGCTGGGCATGGGGCCAACCACCAGGGCAATCTACCTCAATATGCCAGACCAGAACCCAGCGCCGGCTGTGCAGCCCGCCGCCAGTCAGGCAGACGCCGCACTCCAGGACATGCCGGCCACGTTAACCGAGTGGCTGCAGCGCGATCGTTTGCAGGAGCGGCTGCGTGACCTGCGCTGGAATGTAAGCCAGGCTGTCGAAACCATCATTCAACGCTTCAGAAGCGATTAGCCGAGCAATCCTGTGACTTCCAGATCATCCACTCCCCGCGCTCGCATTCTCCTGGTGGCCCTGGCGCTTCTGCTAGGGCTGGTGTTGTTAGTGGCGCAACTGGTGCGCTGGCAGGTGGTGCAGCGCAATGATTTTATGCCTGCATCGAGCACAGGCTCAGTGGCTCAGGCCAGCGGCCTCACCCGCGGTCAAGACCGCGGCGCCATCACCGACATCAACGGCGTGCCGCTGGCCTTCGATACGTTTCGCTGGGAGGTTTGGATCGAGCCGCGCCTGACGCCCAAGGGAAGCGAGCTGGAACTGGCCGCCGATCTGGTCGAGTTGCTGGGTCCGACTCTGAACCTGACGGCCGACGAGCTGGTTAGCACACTCCAGGCGCATGAACCGGGAATCGTGATGCTGACGCGGCAAGGATCACAGGCGGCAGGCGAGACCATCACCAGTTGGAAGCGGCTAGACATCGGAGCCAAGGCGCTGCCGGTACGCTTTTATCCGCAAGGATCCCTGGCAGCGCACCTTTTAGGCTTCGTCAACGGCGAACCACGTGCCTATTACGGCATCGAGGAACGCTACGACGGTTACCTGCGCAGCATGTCGTCGTCATTCTTCAGCTCCTACCCGGAGAACCAGGCTTTCTACCAGCAACTGCCCGAGGGTTGGCGCGAGACTCTGCCTTCACACGTAGGCCAGGACCTGGTGTTGACCATCGACCGCCGCGTGCAGTACATCACCGAACGCGTGCTCAGCGAGGCCATCGGCCAGTACCAGGCCAAGTCAGGCACCATTATCGTTATGGACCCGCGCACAGGCGCCCTCCTGGCGATGGCCAGCCTGCCCGCCTATGATCCCAACCAGTACGGCGCCACCAACACCCAGGTGCTGGCCGATCCCGCCATCAGCAAGCAATACGAGCCTGGCTCTGTGTTCAAGATCATCACCATGGCGGCCGGCATCGACGCGGGCATCATCACGCCGGACACGGTGCTGACCGACACGCTCTCCATCGAGGTCGGCGATCGTCAGATCTTCAACTCCATCAAGCGCAGCTACGGACCGGTCACTATCCGCCAGGCGCTGGTGCTTTCCTTGAATATTCCTACGGCCAAGGTCGCCCTGGAGCTGGAAGAAGCCCGCTTTTACCAGTACATCCAACGCTTCGGCTTTGGCCAGCTCACTGAGATCGACCTGGCCAACGAGGGCCCGGGTGCGGTCAAGGCGCCCGGCGACAAGCTGTGGAGCCGCTCGGATCTGGCCACCAACGCCTTTGGGCAGGGCCTGGCCGTGACCCCCTTGCAGATGGCCACGGCCACTTGTGTCATTGCCAACGGCGGTCTGCTGGTTCGTCCCCACGTGGTCGATACGATGGTCTTTCGTGGGCGGCTGGCGCAGCCCGACACGACGCCAGTGCGCCGGGTGATCCGGCCCGCCGCAGCCGCAGCCGTGGCCGATATGATGATCAGCGTGGTCGAAGATGGCTCACCCAACGCCCGCGTCCCTGGCTACACGGTAGCCGGCAAGACCGGCACGGCTCAGGTGGCCATCGAAGGCGGCTATCACCCCACCGCTACC
>JBFYTD010000428.1:0-3233 GCA_041300885.1 Anaerolineae bacterium
CATGGCCACGGCGCCTTATTCCACCAGCGTCAGCAAGTACTGGACCAGGCCATCCAGCTCTGCGGGCGACAACGTCTGTTCGTAGGTTTGCGGCATCAGGTTGGCTGCACAGGGCCCGCTTGGACACTCAGGCACGACATAGGCGTTGGGCTGGACGATGGACTGATGGATGTACTCCTCAGCCGACAGTCCGGGCACGGTGGACCCAGCACGTGTGGCGAGTCCGCCGAGGTTGGGGCCGACCAGGCCCGCGCCGCCGGGCTCGCCGTGGCAGCCGGCGCAGCCCTGGGCTGTGTAGGCTGCCGCGCCGATCTCGACCGGTGAGGCGTCGCTAGCCAGGGGCGTGGGTGTCGGCTCAGCCGCCACCGGCTCGCCTGTCACAGCAGTCGTTTCCCAGTTCAGGACAAAGGAGGCCAAATCGCTGATCTGGTCCGGCCGCAGCGGGCCGCCGTATTCCTGGCCCCAGGTAGCCATCTTGGCGCTGTACTGGCCGCTGTCCACAGGACGGCCGGCATTGACAGTGCCTTCGATGAAGCTGCGCAAGGATCCCGTGTAGCCGACCTCCTGCAAACGCGTGGTAAAGAACTCAGGCGAGTTCAAGGACGGCGCCACACCGGGAATGCCCTTGCCTTGGACGCCGTGGCAGCCGACGCAGTTAGCTTCGAAGAGCAGAGCGCCGTTCTCGACGGAACGGGCGGCGAAGTTTGCCTCTTCCGCTGGCAAGCGAGCCGGTTCATCTCTCGCCACGAAGAGCACGAAGATCGTTGCCATGGCCAGCAGGGCAATGATGCCGACCGTGATCTTAGTCATCATGTTGTTCATGGCCGTTACCGTCCATCGTAGTTCGAGTTGTCGTGGATGTAGAAGGTCTTCTCGAAGGTTTGCTCACTGTCGCCTTCGGGAGTCCAGAAGACACGCATGGTCACCTTCTTGAGGCCCTCCTGCCAGTTTTCGATGATCATCTTGCCGGAGCCGTTGGGCAGGCCAGGATCAGTCGCCTGCAGCTTCGCCAACTCCTCTTGTTCCGCTGGCGTCGGATTGCGTATTGAACGCAAATCCTTCACTTTGGCTTCATGGCGTTCGACGACCTTCACATGCTCCTCGTGGATCAGGTCGTTCATCAGCACCATCAGTTGCTGCACGCCGAAGCTGGCAGCGCTGTTATCTGCAGTGGTGTCCCACTCGCCCACGGTGAGCAGATCCCAGTCGGTCTGGCGCACCGGGCCATCCTTTTCCTCAGGCATCATGATCTGCACCACCTCCTCAGCCGGCGGCGACTCGACCATGAAGTAAGGGGTGCCCATCCAGGTCAACACTACCAACACGGCCATGGAGAACATCCACAGCGCGATGGCCACCGGGCGGTCCTTGGCCTTGCGGCTGGGGTTGAAGTCGATGTAGGGTATGACCGCCAACAGGCCAAAAACGATAGTGGGCACGACCACGCCCATGATGGTTGGATCGCCGAGCTTCAGCAAGCCTTGAATCCACAGGAAGTACCACGGCGCTTCGGTGTGCAGCGGGGTCTTGTTGGGGTTGGCGTGGTGCTCCAGCGGCGCGCCGGGGTAGACGTTAAAGATGATCAGCGCCAGTAGGATAAAGGTGATCAGCCCCAGGAAGACCATTTCGTCGGTGAACACGTCAGGCAGGTAGTAGCGGCGCTTGTCGGCCGGCACGCGCTTGGCAGTGTCCTGGCCGATTTCCTCCTGCGATGAGGGCAGCGAGATACCCACCCGCACTACCTTGTAGTAGTGAATGAAGAAGACGAAAATCACGACCAGAGGCACGAACAGCACGTGCAGCAGGTAGAAGCGCAGCAGGCCGGCTGCTCCAATCGATGGGGCGCCCAGAAGAATGAGCTGAACTGTCTGACCCAGGACGGGCGGCGGCGCCTTGTCGATCATGCTGCCGCCGATAGTCACCGCCCAGTAGGCCAATTGGTCCCAGGGCAACAGATAGCCGCTGAAGCTCAAGAACAACGTCGCCAGCAAAAGGATCACGCCGGTGAGCCAGGTGAACTGGCGCGGTTTCTTGTAGGAGCCGGTCAGGTAGGTGCGCACCATGTGCAAGAACACCACGATGACCATGGCCTCGGCCCCCAAGCGGTGAATGTCGCGCATGAACTGGCCGAAGGGCACACCGCTGATGATGTTCAGCATGTCGCCATAGGCGCGCTCCGGCGTTGGCGCGTAGTAGATCATCAGGAAGATACCTGTGACCAGCTCGATGAGGAAGAAATAGGTGCTGAGCAGGCCAAGCCGGAACGTGTGGCCAATCTTGGTGACCGATTGGTGGTAGTAGCTTGGCTTGATGTGGAAGAAGAAGGATTCGGAATGAACCGTCAGTCGAGGGTTAGGCCGTCGGGCCTCGTCGCCGCGGGCCATCGATCTCAGGTCGTTCCAGTTGAGACCCGTGGTGAGACGGGTGATCAGCACGTCGAGTTGCCTCAACATCCAATGGAACAGCCCCTCTTTGCGTATCTCCTGCGTAACGTTGTTGATCACACCCATGATTCACTGCTCCTTGGCAAGACTAGTGCGACTGGCCCTTGATGACCACGCCAGTATCGACAACATACTGCGCTTCGGGCTGAAGAGGCAGCGCCTCGCCGCCGGCGGCGGTTTCAGCCGCCACCTGTCCGTCGACCAGCATCTGCATCTTGAACTGATCCAGCGAGCGTGGGGCAGGCCCTTCGATGTACAGGCCGCTCTTCTGGAACTTCGAGCCGTGGCAGGGACACTCAAAACGGAAGGTCTGGTCTTTCCACTCGTAAAGACAGCCCAGATGCGTGCAGACGCGATAGAGCGACCGCACGCCGTCGGCGTCGTTGCTCAACCAGAACTGGCCATCCAGGTTGCGCACCGGCGGGGCGTCCACCGGGGGCATGGAGGAGCCTGAACCAAGCGGGAAAACGCCGCCAAACTCGCCTTCCTTGAAGCGCGGCAAGGCGAAGAAGAAGCTGGCCGCGCCTGCTTCAATCAAAACAACGCCCAAAGCCGCTCCCCAGGCGTAGTTAAGAAACTCCCGGCGCGTCACAGGCTTGGCCGGCGGCCGCTCAGCCTTCTTGACAGCCTTCTCTTCTTCCTTCTGCTGGCGTCCTGACTTTAAGTACTGACCGCGATCGCTGCGGTGCTCTGCTTCACTGGTCTGCTGCTGCTTGGTCTCTGCAAACTTCTGCTGTTCCGGGCTGAGTTCTTCGCCCGTGCCAGAGGGTTTAGGATTGGCCATGAACC
>JBFYTD010000429.1:0-3232 GCA_041300885.1 Anaerolineae bacterium
GGAGACGCTGGAGTACCTGGCGCGCGGCGGCCGCATTGGCCGCGTGCAGGCGCTGGCCGGCGCCGTGCTCAAGATCAAGCCCATCATCCACGTCGAGCACAGCGACGGCAAGTACAGCACGGTCGGCAAGAGCCGCAACATCTCGCAGGCCCTGGCGACCATTGCCGAGCACCTGCACGGCAAATACGGCAACGCCTCCGTCTGGGTGACGGTACTGCACGGCCAGTTTGCCGAGCAGGCCGATGCGCTGACCAACCTGTTGATCGGCAAGCTCAACGTGGCCAAGCTGGAGGTGATGCGCATCTCGCCGGTGCTGGGGGTCCACACCGGGCCGGGCATCGTCGGCGCAGCCGTAGTGCCCATGAGCCTATTGGAAGATCTGCTGCCGGCTGGCTGATCTGCGTCCCCTTGCTTGGGCCGGTCTCCTGACCGAGCCCACCGCTGGCGGTACAGTCGCCGTCTTTACAAGGAACCAATGGCATGAAGCTATTCGTCCCCGGCCGCATCTGCCTCTTCGGCGAGCACTCCGACTGGGCCGGCGGCTACCGGCGCATCAACGCCGACATCGAGCTGGGCTACACCCTGATCACCGGCACCGACCAGGGGGTCTACGCCGAGGTGCAGCCCCATCCGACGTCGTTGATCCTGAGCTCGACCAGTCCCGACGGCCAGCGCATCGGCCCCAGCGAGATCCCCATGGAGGCCCAGGCGCTGCTGGAGGTGGCCCGGGCCGGCGGCTTCTGGAGCTACATCGCCGGCGTGGCCTACCAGGTGCTGACCAACTACCACGTGCGCGGGCTGGTGCTCGACAACACCAAGACCACCCTGCCCATGAAAAAGGGGCTCTCCTCCAGCGCTGCCATATCGGTGCTGGCCGCGCGCGCCTTCAACCGGGTCTACGACCTGAAGCTGACGGTGCGCGGCGAGATGGAGCTGGCCTACCAGGGCGAGATCACGACACCCTCGCGCTGCGGCCGCATGGACCAGGGCTGCGCCTTCGGCAACCGGCCAGTATTGATGACCTTCGACGGCGACCGGCTGGACACGGCCGAGCTGCAGGTCAAGCAAGATCTCTACTTCGTGGTGGTCGATCTGCAATCGCAGAAGGACACCATGGAGATCCTCAACCGGCTCAACCGCTGCTATCCCTTCCCGGACAACCCGATCCAACAGGGCGTGCAGGAGCTGCTAGGGCCGATCAACAAGCGGATCGTCGGCCAGGCCATGGACGCGCTGACCGCGGCCGACGGCCCGCGGCTGGGCGAGCTGATGGTGGAGGCGCAGGCCTTCTTCGACCGCTACGCCACGCCGGCCTGCCCCGAGGAGCTGACCTCGCCGGTGCTGCACCAGGTGCTGGATTACCAGCCGCTCAAGCCGCACGTTTGGGGCGGCAAGGGGGTGGGCTCGCAGGGCGACGGCACGGCGCAGTTCATCGCGCGCAGCGCAGCCGACCAGCAGGCCGTGATCGAGATCTTGCAGCGCGACCTGGGGCTGCCGGCCCTGCCGCTGACCATCCGCCCCGGCCAGCAGGTGCGCAAGGCGGTCATCCCCGCGGCCGGCTTCGGCACGCGGCTCTTCCCCGCCAGCAAGGCCACCAAGAAAGAGCTCTTCCCCATCGTCGACCGGGACGGCATCGCCAAGCCGGCCATCCTGCTGATCGTCGAGGAGGCGCTGGAGGCCGGCATCGAGCAGGTGATCATCATCGTCCAGGAGGAGGACCTGGCCGACTTCCGCGACTTCTTCACCCAGCAGGTCTCCATCGAGAACTACAACAAGCTGCCGCGGCCCTTCCAGGACTACGCGCGCCGCCTGCTGGACATCGGCCGGCGGGTCAGTTTCGTCACCCAGACCACCCAGCAGGGCTTTGGCCATGCGGTCTGGTGCGCCAAGGAGGCGGTGGGCGACGAGCCCTTCCTGCTGATGCTGGGCGACCACATCTACCGGGCCACGGGCGAGATGTCGTGCGCGCGGCAGTTGATCGAGGAGTACCAACAGCACGGCCAGAGCATCCTGGGCCTGCGCCACACGGCCGAGGCCGACATCGCAGCCTTCGGCACGGTGGGCGGGCTGTGGCTGGACGGCGACCGCGGCCGGCTGCTGAACGTCACCGAGTTCGCCGAAAAGCCGACGGTGGACTATGCCCGGCTGAACCTGCGCGTGCCCGGCCTGCCTGAGGACCAGTACCTGACCGTCTTCGGCCAGTACCTCATCAAGCCGCAGATCTTCGAGATCATCGAGGAGCACATCGTCAACAACGTGCGCGAGCGGGGCGAGATCCAGCTCACCTCGGCCCTGGACCGCCTGCGCCGCGAGGATGGCTTCCTGGGGCTGGTGATGGAGGGCCGCCGCTACGACATTGGCCTGCCGCAGCATTACCTGGAGACGTTGGCGACCTTTTCGGAGTAGCCGGTAGTGTGGTATACTTCAGCTCACGATTTGGAAGGCATTGGGTTTCTAGAAAACACGAATTGACAGGTGAGACATGACCGCCGTAGCGTTAAGCCCCCAGATAGCCGTACACCTCAAGTCCATCGAGGGTCGCACCAATGACGATAAGCTGCTGAGGTTGCTGGAGACCTACCTGGCATCCCAAATTCGCGCCTGTGAGCAGGAAATCTCAGCATACGAAGTCAAGTATCGCGCGACCTTTGCGGAGTTTGCGCAGGCATGGGAGCGCGATGAGATACCCGACAGGCATAGTCATGCGATAGAGAGAGACTACATGGAATGGGAGGGTCTGATGGTCGAAAAACAGAAGTGGCTTGAGCGGCTACGAAGCCTGCCGAAGCGCGGGTAAGAGGGGGCGCATGACAGCTTCTGAGTGGTTGCGTAGCCTTGAGGCCGCTTGTAAGCGCCACTTCCCGAATAGTCCATTGCGCTACGAGATCACGCGCGAGACGCGAGTCAAGGCGCGTTTAGAAATCGACCCTTCCATGTTTGCGGATTTCTTCTTTCGAGAAGAGACCGGCAGGATCGATTACGCCCTTATAGTGAATGGGCAGAGGCAATATGGTCTCGACAATCTCGGTGGATGGCATGAGCATTCAATAGAAGATCCTGACTCGCATGTCCCTATCGATGCCCCTTCACCGAACGGGGCAATTGAGCGTGTATCTGGGGCAGCTCGTCAGATGTCTGGCAGCTGATTTTTCGAGCGGTTTCTGGCGATCCATACTGTACGCAATGTGTACCTGACTCAGGATGAATGGGTGGAAGACTGGCGCGGACTGCG
>JBFYTD010000430.1:0-3222 GCA_041300885.1 Anaerolineae bacterium
CATTGGTACGTGATTGCTGTGGCGCAGAAAGTCGCAGATTGACCCACCTCGTCTCTTCGTGTTATAATCGTCGTGCTCTGGCCGCAAGCCAGGGCAGACACCGTGTCTCTCCCCTTCAGCCTAGCGACATCGCCCATGCAGGTGGCCACGCGCCGCTTGCCCACACAACGCAAGGAGGATACTTGCCATGACGGCTATTTCACGCACCGGACGAGGGCTCTTGGCCTTTGTGCTGGTTTTTGCTATGCTCACTTCTCTGGGCGGCAGCCTGCCGGCTGCGGCCGCGTCCGATCTAGCGCCCAATGACGGCACTTATCAGACGTTGCCCTTCAGCCAAAACTGGTCCAATACCGGACTGATTACAGTGAACGACGACTGGACCAGTGTGCCAGGTATCGTCGGATTTCGCGGCGATGACATCACTACCACGACCGGTACAGATCCCCAAACGCTCCTGGCTGACGACTCGCCAGGTGTGATTGATGTCATTGCCAATCAAAACAACCCCAACACCAATACTGCAGGCGGCGTTGCGGAGTTTGAGATCACCGACTCCGTGGTGGCTTTTCAGGGATCAGGCACCGCTGATGCTCCTTATCTCTTGATCCATCTGAATACCACAGGGTATCAGAGCATCAACGTGACTTACAATCTTCGCGACATTGACGGCTCCGCTGACAACGCCGTACAGCCGGTGGCGCTGCACTTCCGCGTCGGCACGGTTGGATCCTTCACCAACGTGCCAGCCGCCTTTGTTGCCGATGCCACAACTGGACCCAGTCTGGCTAATCTAGTTACTCCGGTCAATGTTACCCTGCCGGCAGGCGCCGACAACCAGTCGCAAGTGCAGTTGCGCATAATGACCACGAATGCTGGCGGCAGCGACGAGTGGGTTGGTGTCGATGATATCTCGATTACCGGCACGCCCAGCAGCACGGATCTGCCGCCCACTGTGGTCGATGTAAACCCCGACAACGGCGCGACCAATGTGGCCATCGACGCAACTGTGGACATCACCTTCAGCGAGCCGGTGACTGTCACCGGAACCATTGCTATCGACTGCACCAGCAGCGGCGTGCAGAACGTGACGCCCACCGGCGGGCCGGCCACCTTCACCCTTCCCCACACCAATTTCGCCAACGCGGAGACCTGCACCGTCACTGTCCTGGCCAGCCAGGTAACCGACCAGGACGGCACGCCCACCAACATGGCGGCCGACTACGTCTGGTCGTTCACTACGGCCAGCGCCTGCGGCACCGGAACGATCACCCCGATCCACATCATCCAGGGCACGGGGGCCAGCAGCGGGCTGATCGGCCAGGCGCACACGATTGAGGCCGTGGTGATCAGCGACTTCCAGACGGTGGCCAGCATTCGCGGCTTCTTCGTGCAGGAGCCGGACGCCCAGCAGGATGCGGACCCTGCGACCTCGGAAGGGCTGTTCATCTACGACAATAACTTTGGCGTGCCCGCGGCTGTGGGCGACTTCGTCCGGGCGACGGGTTTCGTCAGCGAGTTCCAGAACCAGACGCAGCTCAGCTCGGTCAGCGCCGTCACCGTTTGCAGCAGCGGCGTGACCCTTCCGACCGCCAGCAACGTGGTGCTGCCTTTCCCCAGCACAGCCCACCCCGAGCGCTTCGAGGGCATGTCGGTGGTCATGACCCAGACGCTGACGGTCAACGAGACCTTCAACCTGGGCCGCGGCGGCATCCTCACCCTGGCCGACGGCCGCTTGCAGCAGCCGACCAACGTCGTGCTGCCCGGCGCGCCGGCCATTGCCCTGCAGGCCGCCAACAACCTCAATTGGATCACCCTGGACGACGGCAGCCTCTTGCAGAACCCGGATCCCATCATCTACCCGACGCCGGCCGGGTTGAGCGCGCTCAACACCGTGCGCAGCGGCGACTCGGTGAGCGCCATCGCAGGCGTAATGACGCAGGGCAACCCTGGCTGGACCACGCCGGGTATCCTCTACCGTATCCACCCGCTGAGCCCGCCGACCTTCACGGCCACCAACCCGCGGCCGGCTGCCCCTGACCCGGTGCGTGCGGGTGGATCGCTGAAGATCAGCTCGTTCAACGTACTCAACTACTTCCTGACCCTGGACGACGGCGTCAATGACATCTGCGGCCCCGATCAGAACGCTGAGTGCCGAGGCGCCGACAGCGCTGTGGAGTTCACCCGCCAGCGCGACAAGCTGATGCAGGCGCTCTACATCCTGAACGCCGACGTGGTGGGGCTGATGGAGCTGGAAAACACGCCCAACGTCGAGCCGCTGGCCGACATCGTAGCCGGGCTGAATGCTTTGGCCGGCGCAGGGACGTACGACTACATCGCTACCGGCGTCATCGACCCCGGTGACGTGATCAAGGTCGGCATCATCTACAAGCCGGGCGTGGTGCAGCCGGTGGGCAACTTCGCCATTCTCAACAGCCTGGTCGATCCCAACTTCGACACGGACCTGCATCGCCCCGCGCTGGCACAAACCTTCCAGGAGAGCGCCGCGAACGGCGGCCGCTTCACTATCGTCGTCAATCACTTGAAGTCCAAGGGCTGCTCCGGCGCCACCGGCCTGGACCTGGACCAGGGTGACGGTCAGAGCTGCTTCAACTATGCGCGCACCGTTGGCGCCAATGCCTTAGTCAACTGGGTTGCCGGCGATCCGACCGGCACCGGCGACCCTGACTTCATGATTCTGGGCGACCTCAACTCGTACGCCATGGAAGATCCGATGATGGCGCTGGAGACAGCCGGCTACACCAACCTGGAAACCCTGTTCGTCGGCGCCAACGCCTACTCCTATGTCTTCGGATCGCAGGCCGGCTCACTGGACCACAGCTTGGCCAACGCCAGCTTGGTCGGCCAGGTCAGCGGCGCCACCACCTGGCACATCAACGCCGACGAGCCCGGCGTGCTGGACTACAACGTCGAGTTCAAAACACCCGGCCAGGTCATCAGCCTCTACAACGCCGATCAGTTCCGCACGTCGGACCACGACCCGTTGCTGATCGGCCTGAACCTGGCCCCGGCTGACGCATCGATCCTCATCACCAAGACGGTCGGTGTGACGCCCGGCGTCTGCGCGACGACCGACGAGATTAGCGTGACTGCCGGCACGGATGTCTACTACTGCTATGAAGTGACCAACACCGGCAACCTGACCCTCTACCTGCACGACCTGGCCGACAGCGAGCTGGGTACCCTCTTCGCCAGCCTGGCTTA
>JBFYTD010000431.1:0-3220 GCA_041300885.1 Anaerolineae bacterium
TCCTGGGCCGCGCATGACCTGCTGCACCTGCGCCAGTTGGTGGAGCTGCACTACGCTTGGACGCAACGGTCCGTTGCGCCGCACAGCGTCGAGTACGCAGGTGAATGGTAAGGGCAATCCCACTGTAGCTGGCCCTACGGCGTGCGCCGCGCTGATCGTGTACGATGTTGCACAAGAAGAAACCGGGTTTCTCCGAAGAAACCCGGTTTCTGAACCAACATAGAGCGTGCAACATGTGGACTGAGCGTTTTGTTGATGAGAGACAAATGAACGGATGGCATGAGCGTTTCGAACGTATCGATCTTCGCCTGACCCGCTGGATGGCCCGTTACGGCATCGTGCTGCTGCGCATCAGCCTGGGCCTGGTCTTCCTCTGGTTTGGCTTTCTGAAGTTCTTCCCCGGCCTCAGCCCGGCCGAAGAGTTGGTGACCAACACCATCAGCCGGCTGAGCTTCGGGCTGATACCGCCGGCCACGGCGGCCTTCCTGGTCGCCATGTTGGAGACTCTGATCGGCCTGGGGTTGATCACCGGTGTGTGGATGCGCGTGACCCTGCTGCTGCTGGCCTTTCAGATGGTCGGCACGGCCATGCCGATCTTCCTCTTCCCCGACCAGGTCTTCCAGATCGTGCCCTTCGTGCCGACGCTGGAGGGGCAATACATCATCAAGAATTTGGTGCTGATCAGCGCCGGCCTGGTGATCGGCGCAACGGTGCGCGGCGGGCGGCTGGTGGCTGAGCCGTAGCGTACCATCAGGCGCAGGCCGGTCTCCTTGTGCTCTGGCTGGTCTCCTTGTGCTCGGGCTGGTTTCCCTGTGCTCGGGCCGGTCTCCGACCGAGCCCGTCCTGGGTCAGGAGACCGGCCCGGACGAATTACCAGAAGCGCCGTATCGAGACCTTCGGAGGGTTTCGACACTTGCGCCTGCGCGCAGTGCAGGTGTGCGCTGGCTTTGGCTTTCCTCATGCAAATCGGCGCACCTCAACCCGCTACTCAACCCACGTCCACACAACACCCACGTCCGCACAACGACAGTTGGCGCGGTTCCCAAGGATCGCCTTGTGAAAAAATCACCCCATCTCCTCTTTATCCACGGCAAGGACGGCAGCAGCCAAGGCTTCAAGGTGCAGTACCTGCGCCGGCTCTACCCTGACCTGCTGGCGCCCGACTTCCCCGGCGACTTCTGGCAGCGCATGACTCAGCTCAAGGCGCTGATCGGCGACACGACCGGCTGGACTGTCGTCGGCTCCAGCATGGGCGGGCTGATGGCGGCGGTCTTTGCCTGCCAGCATCCCGGCCAGGTGGACAAGCTGGTGCTGCTGGCCCCAGCCCTGGCCTTCGTCGATCTGGCGCAGACGCCGCTGCTGCCCAGCGACACACCAACGGTCATTTACCACGGCCGGCAGGATGACGTGGTGCCGCTGGAGAAGACAAGGCAAGTGGCTGAGCAACTCTTCCCCAACCTTGAGTTCCACGTGGTCGATGCCACCCACGACCTCAACCCGCTGCTGCCGTCCATCGACTGGCCAGCCCTGCTGGGAGCGGGAGACTGAACATGGCCTACCTGCGCGCGCTGGTTCGCTTCCTCTACGGCGTCCCCACCCTGGTGCTCGTCACCGTGGGCATCGTGCTGCTGTCCTGGATTCCGATCCGGCTGCGCGGGGTACGGTTAGCTTCGTGGTTCTTCGCCTGGGGTGTGCGCGTCGTCATGCCGGCGCTGGGGCTGCGCTTTATCTGCAACGACCGCCAGGCCATCACGCAGCACCGCGGGCTGATCCTCTCCAACCATGTGTCCTTCTTCGACACGCTGGTGATGAGCTACTTGCTGCCCATGCGCTACGTGTCCAAGGCCGAGGTAAAGCAATGGCCCTTCATCGGCCAGATCGCTGCAGCCACCGGCACCATGTTCGTCGACCGCAAGGACAAGAGCAAGCGCGCCGACGTGCGCCAGCAGGTGGTCGATGGCCTGCGCAGCAGCCAGTATCCCCCCATCGTCATCTTCCCCGAGGGCAAACGCAACCCAGAGGACACCCTGCTCCCCTTCCGCTACGGCGTGTTCGAGATCGCGGTCGAGAACCGAACGCCCTACCTGCTGTGCGCCATCCACTACGAGGACACCGAGTCCATGACCTGGCAGAGCCACAAGGAGAGCCTCACCACCTCGATCATGCGCATCGTGCTGCGCGATCCCAGCCGGGTATGGCTCGTTCCCCTCAAAGTCGTGCAGCCGCAGCCGGGCGACGACCCACAAGTGCTGGCCGCCGAGGCGCGGGAGATCGTGGGCGAGGCGCTACGGCAGATGCGCAGCGGCCAGCGCCGGCAGGTTACGTGAGCAGCATGACCTACTTCCGTTTTTTGGCCGCGGCTTTGGCCAGATTCTCCTCTACCCGGTAGGTCACAACTCGGCTGATCAGCTCGTATGGAACAGGCTTGCCCAAGGGAAACTGCACTGCGCCCTTGCTGTTGGCATAGGGGGCCAGCTCATCCTTGAACGCCTCGATGCCCGACGGGTCGGGGTAGAAGCCGATGTGCTTCTTGAAAGCGGCGAAATGCACCACGCTGCGGCCGTGCAGCGTGAAGGTCGGCATCTGGTAGCTGATGGTCTCCTGCGCGTCGGGCGCGGCTGCGCGGATCGTCTGCCGGATCTGCTGGAGGATCTGCTGTACATCGTCCGGGAAGCCGGCGATGTACTCGTCGATGGTTTGGGGTGCTGGCTGGTCGCTTTGCATGGGGTCTCCTAGGGTTCGTTGCGTTCGGGCCGGAAGCGGGCCATGGCGTAGACGTCCACATTTTGACGGTCAACGCCGGCCGATCGGCTCCCGCGCGTCGTCAAAGAAGCGCTGGCGCTCATCCAACCTCGACGTGACCGCGCACTGCCCAGGCACGAGCAGTCAATTGAATCGGGCTGTCCGCGGTCGGCGCCAGCCGCTGCTTGAGAAGCAGTCGCAGCCGTTCCCGCGCCGTGGGGCGTAATGAAGCGACGTAGGTTGGCGCTGGACCCGTGCCGCCAAGAAAAGGGGTCCAGTAGTCATCAAAATCGGCAAATGGCGTGGCTATGTCCAGGGCTTGGGCGTCAACCTGCACGAAACCCTCCTCTTCCAGCAGATGCTTTAGGGCATCTCGATGGCACAGAGGAAATCGTTGCCGTTCGTCCAGTTCGGCCGCGTGCGAGTTCAGTTCCAGCGCCGCTTCCCAGAAGATGCGCAGAAATTGCAGCCCGTCGGC
>JBFYTD010000432.1:0-3220 GCA_041300885.1 Anaerolineae bacterium
ACTTGCGCGCCGACTACGTGTAAAATGCCACCATCTCCCGTTTAATAGGGTGAAGGAGTTTAACGAAGCAGATGATTTGTCAGAACACCCCCCAGCTCGACGACGCCGAGCTGTTAATGGCCTTGGACGGCGAGGCTGACCCGGAGGTAGCGATGCATGTCTCCCAGTGCCCGCAGTGCCAACAGCGCGCAGCCCTCCTGGCGAATGTGCAGCAGGCTGCTATCGCCCGCCTCTATCGGGTTGCCTGTCCTTCCAGTCTTGAACTGGGCGAACACCGCATGAGCCTGCTGCCCGCTGCCAGGAGCGCGGCCGTGCAGCAACATGCGGCTGGCTGCCCCTATTGCACGGAGGAGTTGGCGCAGCTCGACACCTTCCTGAGCAGCGCCGATCCGTACCTCCACCCTGCGCCCTGGCAGGTGATCAAGCGCAACGTCCAGGTCATCGTCGCCCGTCTGACCAGCGGGCCGCAGCTTGGCGGCCTGTTCGGCCAGCCAGCGCGGGCTCCTGCCCTGGCCGGACTGCGCGGCGAGGAGCGCAGCCCGTTGACCTATGAGGCCGGCGACGCGCAGATCATTCTCGAAGTTCAGAACGGCGCACCGCAGGCCGGCCGCAAAACGCTCATGGGTCTGGTGTTGGGGTGGGACTCCGAAGAGACCATGGTCCGCCTGTGGCGCGATGAGCGACTGGTCAGCACCGTGCCGCTGGACGCGTTCGGCAACTTCACCATCGACGACCTCGCGCCCGGCCAATACGAGATGTTCGTGACCCATGAGCCGGCCGAGGTGTACATTCAAGACCTGACCATCTGACCGGCTATGGCCCGATGCCCGGTATGACCACCCAAGAGATGATCGCCCGTCTGCTGGCGGTTGGCGACCCTGCCAGCCAGCAGACGCTGCTGCAAGCCATCGCCGCCCAACACAACGGCACGGCCGCTGCGGTCCTCAAGGCCGAAGCGGACCGCCTGTTGCGCGCGGACGTGCGCCGTTCGCTGGATGTGGCGCGGCTGATGCAGGATCTGGGGACGTGGACCGGCAATCCGCCAGACCGGGCGCTGGGCCTGCTGGCCGAGGCCAACGCGCGCTCGATTGGCTTGGGCGAGTACCAGCCGGCGATTGCGCTGTACGACGAAGCCGCCGCCATCTATGAACGCGCTGATCTGGCGATGGAGCAGGCCAGGGCGCAGGTGGGCAAGGTCGGCGCGTTGTCGTTTCTGGGTCGCTATTCAGAGGCCAACGAGGTTGCCCAGTGGGCGGCTCTGATTCTGGAAGCGCACGGTCAATGGCAGCCGCTGGCCACGCTGCTGATGAACCTGGCTATCATGCACGCGCGCATGGGAGAGGACGCCCAGGCCCTCGTCCTGTTCGACCGGGCCGGCGAGCTGTATGCGACGCTGGGCGAGACGGGCCGGGCCGGCTGGCTGTGGGTGCAGCTCAACCGCGCCTTCGTGCTGCGCAACCTGGGCCAGTTCGAGGCATCGATGGCCGCCTGCCGCACCGCCCAGGAGGAGTTGGCCGCCATGGGCCAGACGGTGGCTGCCGCCCGCGCCCAGCAGAACCTGGCCCTGACCTATTTCATCCTCGGCCAGTACAACGAAGCGCTCAAAGGGCTGGACCAGGTGCGCGAGGTGTTCGTAGCCGACGGACGCCAGCGCGACGCCGTGCTGGTCGACCTGTTCGTCAGCAACTGCCTGCTGCAACTGCGCCGTTACCACGACGTGCTGGAGACCTGCCGCCAGGTGCGCAGCCTGTTCACCGAGCTGGGCGCGCACGACGTGGCGGCCAAGGCGATCCTCAACGAGGGGGTGGCCTACGCCGGTCTGGGCCAGTACGACGCGGCCATCAGCTCGCTAGAGGAAGCGCGCTCCATCTTTGCCCAGATCGGCAACCAGGCATGGACCGCCTCGGCCGAGCTGGAGATCGCCGCGGTGCAGCGCTTCTGCGGCCAGCTCGACAGCAGCCTGACGCTGGCCCGCCAGTGCAGCCAGCAGTTTCACCACCTCCAATTGCCGGTGGAGGAGGCCCAATCCTACTTGATTGCCGCGCGCGCGGCGCTGCGCCTGGCGCGCGGCGAGGAAGCAGGCGAGCTGGCCGGCAGGGCCCTGACCATCGGCCAGGCCATGGACATCGCCTCGCTGATCTACCAGGCCCATCACCTGCTGGGTAGGGTGGCGGGGCAGGAGGGGCAGCAAGAGCAGGCGTTGGAGGCCTACGGCGCGGCCATCGAACACCTGGAGCGGCTGCGCGGCCGGCTGATGGTCGAGTTCCGCGCCGATTTCCTGGAGGACAAGACGGCCGTCTACGAGGACATGGTGCTGCTGTGCGTGGCGCTGGACCGGGCGCACAGCGGGCTGGAGTACGTGGAGCGGGCCAAGTCCAGGGCGCTGGTGGAGATGCTGGCCTTTCGCCTGGACGTGAGCATCGAGGCGCGCGCGCCGGAGGACACAGCGCACGTCGACGAACTCATGCGCCTGCGTTCCCAGCGCGATCAGATGTATCGCCGCTGGCAGGGCAAGGATGAGCTCAAGGCGCGCGGCGCGCCGGCCGAGCGCGGTGGCTGGGAACAGATCGAGCAGGAGGTGCTGGAGATCGAAAACCGCATCACCAAGCTGTGGCACAAGCTGTTGGTGCGCAACGCCGACTACGCGCGCGACGCGGCGCTGTGGCGGGTGCAGATCGAGCCGATCCAGCCCTACCTGGACGACGAGACCGCGTTGATCGAGTACTTCGTAGCCCGCGACGTGGTGCTGGCGTTCGTTGTCACCGGCCAGTCCGTCGAGGCGGTCGTTCTGCCCATCGACCTGAAGACCGTGCAAAGCATCTACCGGCTCCTGCGGCTCAATCTGGACGCGGCGCCGCACAGCACGGCCGAGCGTCTGCCAGCGCTGACGGCCAACGCGCAGGCGCTGCTGCACCGCCTCTACCAGGGGCTGGTTTCGCCGTTGGATGCCACGCTGCGGGCCTATGGCCGCTGGATCGTGGTGCCCTACGGCCCGCTGCACTACCTGCCCTTCCAGGCGCTGTTCGACGGCACGCACTACCTGGTTGAGCGCCACGAGATCAGCTACCTGCCCGGCGCCAGCCTGCTGCGCTATTGTCTGGAGCCGCGCCACGGCGCCGCGGGCGCGGCCACGTTCGGCCATTCCTTCGGCGGCCAACTGCCCAACACCGTCCACGAGGCCGCGGCGATCCACGCCATCTTCGGCGGCGACCTGTACATT
>JBFYTD010000433.1:0-3218 GCA_041300885.1 Anaerolineae bacterium
TCCATGTAGGGTGTGCTGATCAGGATGGTGACGCCTTGCGCGTGCAGATCGGACAGGATGTCCCAGAACTCGCGCCGCGCGACCGGGTCTACGCCCGTGGTTGGCTCGTCCAGGTAGAGAATCTCCGGCTGGTGGATCAACGCGCAGGCCAGGGCGAGCTTCTTCTTCATGCCGCCCGACAGCGCGCCGGCCCGCCGCTGTTTGAACTCGGTCAGCCGGGCGAAGTGCAGCAGGCGTGCGCGCCGCTCCCGGCGCTGCCGGCCGCGCACGCCGAAGATGTCGGCGTAGAAGTCGAGGTTTTCCTGCACGCTCAGGTCGCCGTAGAGGGTGAACTGTTGGGCCATGTAGCCGATGCGCTGTTTGATGGCTGCGGACTGGCGGACGGTGTCGAAGCCGGCCACCGTCGCGCGGCCGCTGCTGGGGTCCATGATGGCCGCCAACATACGCAGCACGGTAGTCTTGCCGGCGCCATCGGGGCCGACCAGGCCGAAGATCTCGCCGCGCTGCACAGCCAGCGCCAAGCCGTCAACGGCGAGAACCTGGCCAAAGCGACGGCTGAGGCTATCGGTCTGGATGACGATTTGATCGGCGTTCATTCGAAGTTGCGGGCCACGTTGCGCAGAGCCAGCAGGCCCACGGCCAGCGCCAGGCCGGCCAGGGCCAGCGCGCTGGGCCACAGGGTGCTGAAGTCTGCGCCCTTGAGCATGATGTCTTTGAGAATCTTCATGTAGTGGCGCAGCGGCGTGAAGAAGGACAGCACTTGCAGGCCGCGCGGCATGGTTTCTACCGGAACCAGGTAGCCTGACAGGGCCAGATCGACCATGGCCAGGGGGAAGACCAGCAGCACGGCCTGCTGCTGTGAGCGGGAAACGGCTGAAATCAACAGCCCCACCCCGACCTCGGCCACGATGAACAGGCCAGATAGGGCGAGCAGCAGGGCGTAGGAACCGCGCATGGGAACATCAAACACACCCACCACCACGGCCAGCAGCAGCACGAAGTTTATCAGGCTGACCAGGATGGCTGGAATAGCTTTGCCGCTGAGCAACTCGATGCGGCTGATCGGTGTCACGGCCAACTGCTCCAACGTGCCTAACTCCCGCTCGCGCACCAGGGTCACTGAGGCGACCACCATGGCGATCTGGTAGACCACGAAGGCGAAGAGGCCCGGGATGGCCACGTACTTGCCCTTCAGCTCCGGGTTGAAACGCACCAGGGTCTGCAGCTCCACGGGAGAGGCGAGCGCGGTAGCCAGATCGGCGGCGCCAGCCAGGCGTCGCAGCAACGTGCTGCTGATCGATCCCTCGGCCGCCGCCAGGGTAGTGCTGCCGCCGGAGACGTTGGAGCCGTCGACGATGACCTGCACTGTGGCCGGCGAGCCGGCGCGCTCCAGATCAACGGCGAAGCCGGGCGGGATGATGACGGCGACCGCGGCCTGACCGGTGTCCATGAGACGCTGGACTTCGTGCTGGCTGGTGGGCAGGTAGCGCAGCGCGAGCTCCGTGCTGTTGTCCAACGCGCGCGCCATCTCCCGGCTGACTGCACTGTGGTCCTGGTCCCAGACGGCCAGGGGTAAGTTCGCCGGATCCCTGCCGGCTGTCTGCGCCACCAGCACTAACTGCACCAACGGGAAGACGAAGATGAAGATCGTCAGCACGCGGTCACGCCGAAAGTGCAGCAGCTCTTTGACGATGACTTGCCAGGTGCGGGAGAACATGGGAGGGTAGATTGGTGACTGGTAAATTGGTGAATTGGTGACTGGTGAATTGGTGAATGGTGAATGGTGAATTGGGGAATGGGGGAATGGTGAATTGGTGACTGGTGAATTGGTGAATGGTGAATTGGTGAATTGGGGAATGGGGGAATGAGGGACGGCTGGCAGGGTTAGGTGAGTTTCTTTTTGAACAGGAGGGTGCTGAGGAGCAGGGCCAAGAGGCCCATGCCTAGCAGGGTCAGGCTGGGGCGCGCTAGCGTTTCCAGGCCGACGCCCTTGAGGAACAGACCGCGGGTAATGGTGATGTAGTGGGTGGCGGGCAGAGGGGTGCTGAGGGCCACGGCTACGGTCGACTGCTGGTCGATGGGGTCGATCAGTCCGGCCAGGAAGAAGCTGGGCACGAAGAAGATCAACATCGCCAACATCATGGCAGTCTGTTGGCTGGAGATGCGGCTGGCGATCAACAGGCTGATCCCCATGGTGGCCAGGAAGTAGGCCACTGTCAGCGCCGCCAGCAGGCCGATCTGGCCGCGAAAAGGCACCTGGAACCAGGCCACAGCCATCAGCCAGCTCAGCAGCAGGCCGGCCAGGCCCGTGATGATGTAGGCGCTCATCTTGCCGGCCAGATAGGCCAGACCCTCCAGCGGCGTGGCCATCAAGCCCTCCAGCGTGCCCAATTCCTTCTCCCGCGTCAGGCTCAGGGTCAAGGCCAGCGCCGGCAGGGATAGCACGATGGCCAGCAGGCCGGGCGCCATGCTGATCTGCGAGCTGAGGCTGTCGTTGTACCAGGCCCGGCTGCGCACCTCGAAGGCCGGGGCCAGGGAGCGCAGGGTTGACTGCGGCTCGGCGCTGGCGATACCAGAGGCTCGCTGGACCATCCCTATGATCTGGTTGGCGATGATCGGATTGCTGCCATCCACCACCAGTTGCACCTGGGCGCTGGTCGGGCCGGCCAGTTGCCGGTCGAAGTCGGGCGGGATCACGAGTGCGGCGTCCACCGCGCCCGCCACCAGCAGCCGGTCGATCTCCTGGTAGCTCGCGGCGTCAGCCATGGCACGCAGCGAACCGCTGGCTGTGATGCGGCTGACGTAGTCGCGCGCGGCCGGGCTGCGGCTCAGATCCAGCACGGCCAGGTCAGCTTGGTCGACGTTGAAGGCGAAAACGTAGGCCAGCAGAAAGAGCAGCATGGCTGGCGAAAGGGTGACGAGGAAGAGGGTCAGCCGGTTGCGACCGATATGGCGCAGCTCTTTGTGGGCTATGGCCCAGGTGCGGCGGAACAGCATAAGACTGATCCTTCTGTCGGATTGTCAGCAAGCACAGCGAAAAGCGCAACGTGATGGGAAGCGTCTCTTGTCACGCTGCATGCTTCACGGCTTCACGCTTCACGTCGATCCTCGCTACCCATGAGTAACTGACCACACACCGCGGCGGCCATGCCCAGCAGGGCGAAGGCCAGTGCATAGCCGCGCGGGGCCACCAGCGGTGCGTCCACCATCCCGTGGGC
>JBFYTD010000434.1:0-3204 GCA_041300885.1 Anaerolineae bacterium
CATGCTCTTCGACCTCTACATCCCCTCCAACGGCTGGCTGCAGCGCCTGGACCCACGCACCAAGATCGCGCTGGTGTTGTGCGGCGCGGCGCTGTTCGTGCTGTTCAACAGCGTCGTAGCGCTGCTGGGCCTCCTGGCCGCCGTTCACGTGATCCTGCTCACGTCCAAAATCCCGGCCGGGCAGATCGGCTGGGTCTGGCGGCAGTTGCTGCGGGTGCTGGTGATCATTGTCGTGGTGTTCCCCCTCTTTTCCCGCCTGCCAGGGCCAGTTCTGTTCGAGTTGGGGCCGCTGACAGTGACATTGACGAGCGTGCTGGCCGGCCTGGCAACGGCGACACGCGTGGTGGGCATGTCGCTGCTCTTTTTCGTGATTCTGTTCACGACCCGCCAGAATGAGCTGGTGCGCGGGCTGGTGCGGCTGGGCTTGCCCTTCGAGTGGGGGCTGACCCTGGCCATCGCGCTGCGCTACATCCCCACCTTCACCCATGCCGTTGGCCAGATACAGGAGGCGCAGACCGCACGCGGCTGGCAGGTGGAACGAGGCGACCTGCGCGGCCGGTTGCGCGGCGTTGCGCCGGTGCTGGTGGCCCTGATCATCGAGGTGCTGCGCACCGGCGACACCCTGGGCATGGCCCTGGCTGCACGCGGCGTCGGCTCCGGCCAGCCGCGCACCGTCTGGCGCGACATCCACCTGGGCCGCGGCGACTGGCTGGCGCTGGCGCTGATCCTGGGGATCTTCGTTCTCCTTCTCTACGCCCGTTTTGGCCTGGACGTGGGCGCTGCCTTGGTCGCAAATCCCTCCCTGCTCAAACTGCTGTCCTGACCAAGTCCGCCCACAATCATGACACACGTCACCCTCTGTCTCCCCATCGACATTGCAAACCGCCAGGTGCTGCTGGGCTTGAAGAAACGCGGCTTCGGCCAAGGCAAGTGGGTCGGCCTGGGCGGCAAGATCGAGCCAGGCGAGACCCTCGCCGCGGCTGCTGTGCGCGAGCTGTACGAGGAGGCTGGCTTGCTGGCCGACCCCGGCCGGATCGAGCAAGTAGCGCGCCTGACATTCTGTTTCCCCACCCGCCCCGACTGGGATCATCTGATGCACGTCTTCATCGTACGGGAGTGGCAGGGCGAGCCGCGGGAAAGCGAAGAGATCGCTCCACAATGGCAGCCTATCGACGATCTACCTTTCGACCGCATGTGGGACGACGGGCGCCGCTGGCTGCCGCGGGTGCTGGCCGGGGAGCGGCTGGTCATGACTTGTGTCTACAGAGAAGACTTGGAGACGATAGCCGAAGTGACGTTTAGTGATCTGATTGCCACGATCCCAGGGGCGTCCCGCCCCGCTCCGGCGGCCGACTCGCAGCTAACCCGGCGCCCACTCCGGGGTGCTGCGCTAAGGACGCCAAGTGATCATTCAAAGCACGATGTCTCTGACCACTACAAAATCTGCCCATTGCGGTCTTTGCGCCTTGGCGCAAGGCGAAAATCGTGAAGCACTGGCTCTGAACAATCCGCGTGATGCGCTAACAAGATGCTTTCGCCTTGATTCTATGGCAACGCGCCGGCCTGGTCGAGTGCGTTGTACAGCTCTTGGGCCATCAGGCGCTGGCCGGCTTCGTTGGGGTGGCCCACATCCAGGAAAAGAGATTGGCCGCTGCTGTGTGCCTGGCGAAAGGCTGGCAGCGGATCGACGAAAAGCCAGCCGCTGCGCTGAGCGTATTGGCGCAGCGCATCCTGGTAGCGGGCCGCATCGACCCAGGCGCGCATGTCACGCACGCCCGGCTCTACCTGCCAGCGCATGGGGGAGGGCATCAGCACGGTGGTTGCGCCTGCGTCCTGGGCAGCGCTGCGCAGTCCGCTGAGCAGTTGCTCGGTGCGCTGCCAGCACACCTGGTCCGTGCCGACCTTCCAGTCGGCGGCGCAGGGCACGCTGCTGCGCGGGGCGGCGCTGCCCACGACCCGCTGCACCAGTTGGGCCAGCTTGCTGTGCTGCGCCAGCCAGCCTCGGCCGCTGCTCTGCCAGCCCAGCGTGCCCCACAGGTTGTCGGATGGATCGTTCAGGTGCGCCTGCACGATCACCACATCCGGCTGCAAGGCCAGGCCAGTCTCCTCCAACCACAGCGCTTGCTGCCAGGTGCCGTAGCCGCTGACGCCAGCGTTGACCACCTCGAAATCCTGGTTAGGGCGCAGGGTAGCCAGCAGGCTGGTGAGCTGGCTGGGATAGGCGTCCTCGCCGCGCAGCCCCCACCCAAAGGTGACGGAGTCGCCCAGCGCCAGGATGCGAAAAGCACCGGCCGGCTTGGGCTGAGCCACCTCGGCGCTGCGCAGCCCCAGGCTGTTCGTGCGAATCGGCACCTGCGCCCGATCCACGCTGCTCACGATCTCTTCGGGGAAGAAGCCGGTCCAGTTCGCCGCCATGCGATGATGCAAGCGGCGGTCAGCGACGTACAGGGGCTGTTCGCCGTTGGCATTGGCCAGCCGCACACCATCTTCCTCCTGGCCCGCGTCCGGCATCTCAGCCAGGCTAGGCGCCAGATCGATCAGGCCCAGCCCGTCAGCCAAACGCACCAGCCCTTCGGCCAGCGCCAAACCAACCAGCAGCGACAGCGACAGCGCCGCCAGCATCCTGACCCAACGCTGCTTGCGCGCGGCTGTTGGATTTGGCGGCGAGGCCGGCGTCAACTCGTTCTCAACCTCTGCGCTCATCGTTCATCCTTCACAGGCGATATACCACGTGCAACTTGCCACCGGCCACCCGCCTCAGTCCTCTTCATCATGTTGCCACTCTACCCGGTGGGTGGTCTGGATGATGCGCCGCGTAGCCGTTTCGCAGCGCAGCACCAGCGAGTTTGTCTCAGCAGCGTGACCGCGCAGGCGCACCCCGCGCAACAGCAGGCCATCGGTGATGCCGGTGGCGGCGAAGAAAATCTGGTTGCCCTTCACCATATCATCGCTGGCCAGGATGCCCTGGGTGTCCAAACCGGCTGCCAGCACTTCGCCGCGCTCCTGCTCAGTCTGTGGGGCCAGCCGGCCCAGCATCTTACCGCCCAGCGCCTTGACCGCACAGGCGGCGATCACCCCTTCCGCGATGCCGCCGATGCCCATTAGCAGATCGACGCCGCTGTCGGGGTAGGCGGCCATCAGCCCGCCGGCGATGTCGCCGTCGGAACGCAGCAGCACGCGCGCGCCGGCCGAGCGAATCTCCTC
>JBFYTD010000435.1:0-3201 GCA_041300885.1 Anaerolineae bacterium
TTCGTAGCCCTCGCGGCGCATGACCTCGATCAAAATGGCCAGGTGCAGCTCGCCGCGGCCGGAGACCAGGAAGGTGTCGGCGCTCTCGGTGTCCTCCACTCGCAGGGCGACGTTGTGGCGCAGCTCGGCATCCAGCCGCTCGCGCAGCCGCCTCGAGGTGCCCCAGCGTCCCTCCTTGCCGGTGAGAGGGGATGTGTTGACGCCGAAAGTCATGCGCACCGTAGGCGCCTCGACCTTGATGGTGGGCAGGGCCACGGGGTTGTCCGGGTCTGCCAGGGTCTCGCCGATGGCGATCTCCTCCAGGCCGGCGATGGCCACGATCTCGCCCGCCTCAGCGTGCGCTACTTCAGCCCGCTCCAGCCCCTCATGCACGAAGAGGTAGCGAGCGCGTTCCATGCGAATGCCACCCGCCGTTGTCAGCCGCGCCAGCGGCTGGCCGGCAGCAACGCGGCCGGCGAAGATGCGCCCCACGGCCGTTAGCCCGCGGTAGGTGTCGTAACCCAGCGTGGTGACAAGAATCTGCAAGGGCGCGTCGGGATCGACCATGGGCGGTGGGATGTGGCGCAGGATGGTCTGGAACAGAGGCTGCAGGTCGGTCCCCAGCTCGGTCGTCATGCTAGCCTTGCCTGTGGTGGCAACCGCGTAGACCACGGGAAACTCGGCCTGCTCGTCGCTCGCGCCCAGCTCCACGAAGAGATCGAAGGTCTCGTTCAGCACCCGCTCCGGCTCGGCGTCCTTGCGGTCGACCTTGTTGATCACCACGATGGCGCGGTGGCCCATCTCCAGCGCCTTTTTCAGCACGAAGCGGGTCTGCGGCATGGGACCCTCGGCCGCGTCCACCAGTAATAGCACGCCATCCACCATGTTCAACACGCGCTCCACCTCGCCGCCGAAGTCGGCGTGGCCTGGGGTGTCGACAATGTTGATCTTGACCTGCTGTTGTGTGTCGGGATCAAGGATGCTGATGGCCGTGTTCTTGGCCAGGATGGTGATGCCGCGCTCGCGCTCCAGGTCGTTGGAGTCCATGACGCGCTCGGCCACCTGTTGGTTAACGCGGAAAGTGTGGGCTTGCCGCAGCAGTCCGTCTACCAGGGTGGTCTTGCCGTGGTCGACGTGGGCAATAATAGCGATGTTACGAAGGTCGGTTCTCTGCGTTTTCATACAAGGTTCTTCTTTTGGACACGATTCTTGAGACGAAAAGACTTCGGCGCGGGGCCGAAGTCTTACGACGACACAATCTTACCACAGGTCTGGCAAAAGCAGGTAAAAATCAAAGCGACGCAATCGGCGGGTCAGTTGTCCTGGTAGAGAATGACGATCAATCGCTTCGGTCCATGCACGCCGATGGCCATGGTCTGCTCGATGTCGGCCGTCTTGCTGGGGCCGCTGATCAGGGTGACTGACGACGGCATGGCCCCGCCGCGGCCGGCCGTCCAGGTAAACAAGTCCGTGGTCAGGCGCGACGTGGGGGCCAGGGCGATATGCACCGGCGGTAACAGCGGAACCAGCCGGCTTCGGCCTGGACCGCTGCTGACGACGATAGTACCGGTCTCGGCCAGCGCAGCGACGACCCCGGTGGCACCCACATCGGCCGCGGCGCAGAAGTCGCGCAGGTCGTCGCCCTCCTGGCCGGCCACGCGCCATTCGATCTGCGGCCAGCGGCCGGCCAGGTCGACGCTATCCAGTGGCGGCTCGGCGTTGACGGCCACCCGCTCGGCGCCCAGCCCGGCCAGCACATGGCCCAGCAAGTCCAGCGCCTCGTCCAGGCTGCCGGCTCGCTGTACTTCACCATGCGAGGCTGTCAGGGACGCGTCGAAGCGCTCGGCCAGGTCGTCGAACCGGCGGCGGGTCTGCCAGGCAGGCGGATGCGCAACGGCCCGTGCTTGCTGGCGCAGGGTGGTGAGGATTTGGTCGCGATCGTTCATGGAGCTTTGTTCCTTCCAGGTGGAAGGATACGATAAGTCACCGGTCCTGTCAAAAGTCCTTCGGGCACAGGTTCGTCATGCATACAGGTAATGTCCCGCGAACATTTGAGATCAGTGCATAACCATGTTATACTGTTCCTGGCAGCGGTCTTTTTCTGTGCGCAACGGCGTGCGTGGTTCGATCAACCGGAGAAAAGTTGAGTCCAATGAATGTCTCAGAAGTTGTTCGGTATTGGTTAGAATCGGCGGAGGATGACTGGCCAGTCGTTGAACATTTGATGGCGAGCGGCGATTATCACTACGCTCTCTATTTTTGCCCATCTGCATACAGAGAAGTTGCTGAAGGCATTGGTCGTCGCAGTCACAGAAGAGCATGCTCCTCGCACCCACAACTCCTGGTCCTGGCAGAGCGTGCTGGCCTGACGCTCTCAGATGAAAGACGTCAACAATTGGTTCGTTTCACGGCTATAACTTGGAGACCCGTTACCCCGAAGATCGTGCGCTCTTGAGAGAACGCTATTCGAGGCAATACGCAAGGGCTGAGATCGTCACAGTTCGCGAGGTAGGATCATGGCTGAAGTCACAGTTAAATCAGAAAGTATCGCCAAAGCCACCGGTAGAGAGCGAGTGATAGCGCAAGTTGATAGATCGCTAGATACTCGTGTCAGGCCTAACGAGGAAACCGGCCACGAACTGGACCGCCAGGCGCTATATCGACTATCGGAGCCGTCCCTTCTGCGCATCTGGCATAACGATCTGGACGCGGCTTATGACGGCTATGAGGCTTTGTATGACCTTATTACCGAATGACGTTGTTCCATTGGGGGGTGTTCGTGAAACGCACAGCGCTCCGCCTTTGGAGTCTCAACAAATTGACCGCATCATCGCCAACGCCCTGGCCGAGGACATCGGCGACGGCGACGTGACCACGCTCAACACGGTCCCGGCCGATACCATCCTGCACGGTGTGTTCCTGGCCAAGGAGGCTGGCATCGTGGCCGGGCTGGAGGTGGTGCGCCGCGTCTTCCAACAGTTGGACCCGGCCGTCGAGGTCGCGTTCGACGTGGCCGACGGCGACCGGGTCGAGGCGCGCCAGGTGTTTGGCGTAGTCCGAGGCCCCGGCCGCGCGCTGCTGACGGGCGAACGGGTGGCGCTGAACTTCCTGCAACGCATGTCGGGCATCGCCACGCTGACCCGGCGCACCGTGGATTCAGTGGCTGGCACGCAGGCGGTGATCCTGGACACGCGCAAGACCGCGCCCGGCCTGCGCCTGCTG
>JBFYTD010000436.1:0-3200 GCA_041300885.1 Anaerolineae bacterium
GTCCCTACCTCGGCCGTGTTGGCCACGTGGGTGCCGCCGTCGGCTTGCAGGTCGAGACCCACGATCTCCACGGTACGCACCTCAACAATCCCCTCGGGCAGCAGGTTGATCTTGGTGCGAATCAGGTCGGGGATTTGGAATGCCTGCTCGCGCGGCAGGATTTGGACGCGCACGGCGCGGGCCGCGGCGATCTCGACGTTGCACTTGGCCTCGATCTCGCCCACCAACTCGGCGCGCAGGGTGGCGAACTCGAAGTCCATACGTCCCTCCAGCGGCTCCATGGCGCCGCCCGTCACCTGGGCGCCGTAGTCGCGCCAGACCACGCCGCACAGGATGTGCATGGCGCTGTGCGTGCGCATCAAGGCGTAGCGACGCTCCCAGTCCAGCCGGCCCACGACGGGGGTTCCCACCGCCGGCAGCGCAACGTCAGGCGCCAGCCAATGCCAGATGTGCTCGCCCTCGCGCTTGACCTTGACCACGGGCAGCGCCGCGCCATCGACTAGCAGGACGCCGCTGTCGTGGGGCTGGCCGCCGCCGCCAGGGTAGAAGGCCGTGCGATCCAGAGCCACGGCGTGCTGCTCAGGATGGGCGGCTGCCACGTGCGCAGTGAACTCGCGCAGGTAGCTGTCGGTGAGGTAGAAGAGGTGGGTCACGTGAAAACTCCCAAGAGTCGGCTCGGAGCGGATCCGTGATCCGCTTGCGCTACCGCGGCGCACACCGCCGGTTCACGGAACCGGCGAGAGCGTTGAGTTCGCACCGGATCAGAGCGCCTCGGCCACACGGTGCTCTAGCAGAGCCTGCTGGCTGTTGAACGGCTCGTCGCCGTTGGGCGCGGGCCAGAGGTAGCTGCCGTCGGCCTGCAAAAAACGGGCCTTGACGTTGTCGGCCTGATAGACGCGCAGGATGCCTTCCCGAATCTGGTCGATCAGCAGCGGGTCAAGCACGGGGAAGAGCACCTCGACGCGGCGGTCGATGTTGCGCTCCATCAGGTCGGCGCTACCCAGCCAGACTTCCTCCTCGCCGCCGTTGGCGAAACAGTAGATGCGACTGTGCTCCAGGAAACGGCCCACAATGCTGGTCACGCGGATGTTTTCGCTGACATGGGGGACGCCCGGCCGCAAGCAGCAGATGCCGCGCACGAGGAGATCGATAGATACGCCGGCCTGCGATGCCTCATAGAGCAAGCGCACTATCTGCGGATCGGTCAGCGCGTTCATCTTGAAGACCAACCGGGCCGGCCTGGCCTGCCGGGCATGGGCAATCTCGCGGCGAATCAGGTTGGCGATGCTGCCGCGTAGGTTGACGGGAGCAACCAACAGCTTGCGGTAGTGGCGTTGCTTGGAATAGCCGGTCAGGTAGTTGAACAGGTCAGAAACGTCCGCCCCCAACTCGGGCCGGCAACTGAACATGCCCAGGTCGGTGTAGACGCGCGCCGTGCCAACATTGTAGTTGCCCGTGCCCAGATGCACGTAGCGGCGCAGGCCGTCCTGCTCACGGCGCACCACCAGTGCCAGCTTGCAGTGCGTCTTCAGCCCCAGCAGGCCGTAAACCACATGAACCCCCGCCCGCTCCAGCGCCCTGGCCCAGACGATGTTGTTCTCCTCGTCGAAGCGGGCCTTAAGCTCGACCAGCACAGCCACCTGCTTGCCGTTCTCGCGCGCCCGCATCAACGCTTCGACCACGGGCGAGTTGCTGCCGACGCGGTAGAGGGTCTGCTTGATGGCCAGTACGTGAGGGTCATCGGCCGCTGCCTTGATGAAGTCCACCACGGGAGCGAAGGAGTCGAAGGGATGGTGCAGCAGAATGTCGCCGCGCCGGATGGCAGAGAAGATGCTCTCTTTACTGGTGAACACAGTCGGCAGGTGCGCGACAAAGGGGCGATCCTTGAGGTCGTAACGGTCGATTTCCAGCAGGCTGATCAGGCTGCTCATGCCCAGCGGCTCATCCATCTCGTAGACGTCGTCGGGCGCCACACCCAGGTTCTGCGCCAGCAGGTCGCGCATGTGTTGCGACATGGCCTGGTCGATCTCGACGCGCACCACCGGGCCAAAGCGCCTCTGGCGGATGCCGCGCTCGATGGTGCGCAGCAGGTCGTCGGCCTCGTCCTCCTGGATCTCGATGTCGGCGTCGCGGGTGACGCGGAAGGCGTAGGCCTCGACGATCTCCACGCCGGGATAGAGATAGGCCAGGTTGGCGGCCACCACCTGCTCGATCCAGACGAAATCCTGATGCATGCCGCCGTCGACCGGCGCGACCGGATCGCCGCCGTTGCGCTTGGCCCCGCGGCCGCGCGGCTTGCGTTCGCCAGCCGGCGACTGGCTCACGGCAGGCGGCAATGGCACCAGCCGCGGCAGCATGGCCGGCACCTTGATGCGGCCATAGTGCACGCCGCCCTCGGGCGGGTCCAGCAGCTTGACAGCCAGGTTGACGCTCAGGTTGGAGATGTGCGGGAAGGGGTGGCCGGGGTCGAAGACCAGCGGCGTCAGCACCGGATAGACCTCGCGCAGAAAATACTCGGTCAGCCAGGCGCGCTCGGCGCCGGTCAGGTCGTCGTAGGCGCGGATGCGGATGCCGGTCTGCGTCAGCTGCGGCTTGAGATCGTCGGTCCAGCAGCGCATTCCCTGCTCTAACATGGGCAATATCCGCTCGCGCACGGCCACCAATTGCTCGGCCGGCGTCCTGCCATCGGGCGGCAGCTCCACCGCCCCGGCCAGCACCTGCTGTTTGAGGCCGGAGACGCGGATCATGAAGAACTCGTCCAGGTTGGAGTGGAAAATGGCCAGGAACTTGACTCGCTCCAGCAGCGGATGCAGGGCCGGGTTCAGCGCCTCCTCCAGCACGCGGCGATTGAACTCCAGCCAGCTCAGCTCGCGGTTGATATAGAGATAGGGGTCGCCATGCGCGCTACCAGAGAGGGCTTTCTCCACAGGTCTGGGTTGACGAGTCTTGGTCAAGGTCTTGGGTGTCATGGTCGCTTTACCTGGACAGGCTTATGTTGAGCGCAATTCTACCAGCGCTGTGGCAATTGTGCAAGCCGCGCTGCGCAGGGCCAGCAATAGGGATTACCGGCAATCCAGCGGATCGCGTCACGGTTTGCCCTCCCGATCGCTTGTAGCGCAATCCGCCGGATTGCGTCTCACCAGTCGCCAGTGCAGCAGCAGCACAGCCACCAGCGCACCGGCTGCGTCCACCAGCACATC
>JBFYTD010000437.1:0-3200 GCA_041300885.1 Anaerolineae bacterium
GGTTGCGGTCCCGGTCTCGACGACAGAGCTAAAGGGAGTTGCTGTCGCCGTCTCTGCGGCAGGAGCGCTCGCGCTGGCAGTGGCCGGCGGTAGCGGGGTGCTCGCTGGCGCAGCGACACAGCCGCCCATGACCATGAGCGCCAAAAGGACCAATACGAACAAGGAAAGGTGCTTTTGCATTACGGTGTCTCTCCTGGCTGGTGATTAGTCTCGATCGATTGATAGTAAACGGACGGAGGGGCTGGCCGGTTCCCCTAGTTGTCTGTACTCCTTCCGGCAGATGCCTCAGCCATGACGGCCTCCAACGCCATTGCCCGCCCGTCCGCGTGACAGGCAGCGTAGGTTGCGTCCCCTAGCTGGCTGCGCACGGTGGCCACGCTGCGCTCGAATGCGACCTGATCCTGGTGCTCCAGCCGGATCACGCTGTCCTGGTAGAGTTTCTCAGCCGCGCCGAACAGGCGAGCGGCGCGTTGAGGTTGTTTCGTGCTGGCAGCCACCCCGCCCAGCCCCACCAGGCAATCGGCAAGGCCGCGCAGGTCGCCCATCGTGCGGCTCATAGCCAGGCTCTCCAGGTAACAATGCGCCGCTTGCCGGTCGTCGCCCTGGCCTAGCAGCACCTGCCCCAGGTTGAACAGCGTTACCGCCACGCCGCGCTGGTCGCCCAGCGTGCGCCGGAGGGCCAGACTTTCCTCGTAGAAGCGCTGCGCGGCCGCGTGGTCATCCTCGCTGCGGGCGATCTCTCCCAGATAGTTGAGCGAGCGGGCCAGGGTCCACAGGTCGCCGCGCGCGCGCAAAGCTGGCAGGCCCTGCTCGTAGGCCGCGCGGGCCTCGGCATAGAGCGCGGCGGCTTCGGGCCTGCTGCCCTTGTACGCGGCAATATCGGCGAGATACAGGAGCGAATCGGCCGCGCCGATCATGTCGCCCAAGGCGCGGAACAGGGCGAGGCACTGCTCGAAAGCCGTACGCCCGGCCGCGTCGTTCCCGCTGTAGTGCGCGAACTGGCCGAGCCACAGGAGCGCTTTGGCCCGTACAGCGCTCTGCGAGGCCGGGCTGGCCGCAGCCACGATTTTCGTCAGCCAGTCAGCGCTTTCGTCGTACAACTGGCTGCGCATGATCCAGTACAGCCCCAGCGCAGCCGCCAGCCGCAGCCCGCTCGCCGTGCGCCCGGCCTCCAGCGACCACCCCAGGGCAGCGCGCAGGTTGCCAGTCTCGTCGTTGAGCGCCTGCTTCCAGCGCGCCTGTTGCTCGCCCTGGAGCTGCGTCTCGGCCTTCTCAGCCAGCCCCAGGAAGAAGGCCAGGTGCCGGTCGCACGCCTGCTCCGTCTCGCCCGCCTCCTGTAGCCTTTCGTTGCCGAATTGGCGCAGCAACTCGTGCAGCTCGTAGCGGCCGTCGTCGTTGCGACGCAGCATGGACTTGTTGGCCAGGGCTGCCAGAACCGCCAGCGATGCGCCGGCCACCTGCTGCGCCGCCTCCAGCGTGAAGCCGCCGCGCAAGATGGACAGGACGCGAAAGACGCGCTGTTCCGCGGGCGTTAGCAGGCGCCAGGACTGGTCGAACACGGCTGCCAGGCTGCGATGCCGGGCCGGCACGTCGCGCAGCGATGTGGCCAGAAACGCGTGGCTGGCGGCAATCTCGTGGGCAATCTCCTGACAGGAGAGCAGCCGCACCCAGGAGGCTGCCAGCTCCAGCCCCAACGGCATGCCCTCCAACAACTGGCAGATGCGCAGCACGTACGCTGCATCACCTGGCGTTAGCGCGAAGCCCGCATCCACGCGCGTCGCGGTCTGCAAGAAAAGGCGTGCTGCCCCGAAGGTCTCCAGCGGCGCGTCGGGCGTCAGCGAGCCAGGAAACGCCAGGCCCGCCACGTCCAGCACCCACTCAGCGCGCAGGTTCAGTCGCTCGCGCGACGTGACCAGGACGGTCAGCGCAGGCGCGCGCGCGACCATGTCTGCCAGCAAGCCGGCGCCCTCCACCAACTGCTCGAAGTTGTCCAGCGCCAGCAGCGCCGGCTGCGGCAAGCGCGCCAGGAAACGGAGCAGTTGCTCTTCCGTGGCTTCGCCGCTGTGCAAGTCCAGGTCGAAGGGCTCAGCGATGGCCGCTGCCAGGAACTCTGGCGCGTCCAGCGCTGCCAGGGGCACGAAGTGGACCCCACCGGGAAACTGCCCGTCGGATAGCAGACGGGTCGCAGCAGCCAGGGCCAGCCGCGTCTTGCCGATCCCGCCCGGCCCAACCAGGGTCAGCAGCCGGCACTCCGGATCGACCAGGCGCTGGACGATGGCGGCCAGTTCTGCCCCGCGGCCGACCAGCGGCGTAGGCTGCGGCGGCAGATGGTGTGGGGTCGCGACGGCCTGTGGCGTTGGCGCCGCCGGCTGCGGCGCTAGCGTGACCGGCAAGAGGTGGCGTCCGGCTTTGATCGACTCGAACAGGCTGGTGGTTTCCAGCGACGGTCCGGCGCCCAACTCCTGGTCCAGGATGCGCGCGCACTCTTCGTACTGGCGCATGGCGGCCGACGGCTGGCCGGCTTGGGCATAGAGCTGCATCAGGCAGCGATGGGCCGGCTCGTGCAGGGTATCCAACGCCAGCCAGCGCCGGGCATAGGGCAGGGCCGCGGCATGGTCGCCCCGCTCGCTGTGGCCACTCGCCAGCCGTTCCAGGGCTGACGCCAACGCCTGGCGCAACTCTTCGCCCTCGAAGTAGTGCCACTCGTCGAACTCAGGGCAGTCCGGCAGGCTGAAGCCGGCCAGGAAATGGTTGCGATACAGACGGGCAGCCTCGGCCAACTCGGGCAGGCATGCGTCGCACACCTCTGCGGCGCCATGGCCGTGCGCTGCGCAGCGGGCCAGGCAGCGCCGGAACTGATCCACATCCACCCACCAGTCCGCATCTGGCGCCAGGCCGGCGGTCTCCCGATCGACCTGCAACGCGCCGGCGCCTAAGGCTGTATTGAGACGAGACAGCGCCCGGCGCAGGTTGCCCCGCGCTGCGCTTTGGCTGTCTTCCGGCCAGAACAGCGCAGCCAGCGCATCGCGGTTGTGGCGCTGCTTGGTCACGGCCAGATAGGCCAGCAGCGCCAGGGCCTTGCGCAGGCTGATCGTAATCGTCGCTCCATCGCGCTCGATCCGGGGTGAGCCAAACAAGTGGCACGTGATCTGGGACATGGGGTGATTGTACAATCTTCGCAAAAAACTTGCAACATGCCC
>JBFYTD010000438.1:0-3192 GCA_041300885.1 Anaerolineae bacterium
TCCATAGCGCGGAAAGAGAAGCAAGCCCCACACGAAGGTGACGATGCAGAAGGCCATGAATAGGATGGCGACGACGCGGGCCATGGATAGCAGACGGCCACGGCCGCGGCTGTCCGGTGGGGGACTGGCCAATTGAGCAGTTGTTTCGGTTGTCATGTTACCAATTGTACACCACCACCGTCCAAAAAACGTTACGAAAAACGTTACGAAGGGCGTCTGGAACACGAAGCACTCCGAATTCTTCCGTTTCTGTAGTGGTCAAAGAGATAGTGCATCAACGGAGGGCGAGTTCGACCTGCGCCGCGTCGACGGCCCGGCCAAGCCCGGCGACTACGTGGCCATCGCTGTGCTGGACGCGGCGCAGGTCAGGCTGCAAGCCGGCGAGACGGTCCAGCCTGGCCAACGATTGACTGCGGGCCAGGGCGGCGCAGCGCGCGCCTTGCAGACCCGCGTGCTGGACGGCATGGTGGTCAGCGAAGGCGCGCCGACCGTTGGTATAGCGCTGGAACCTGCGGCGGACGGCATGGTGTGAGTGCTGGTCAACCCTCAATAGCTAACGCCCTTTTGAGACCACGACGCCAGCGTGAGGCGCAAACCGCGCCGACTTGCGTTTAATATTTATACTGACCGTCTACTCAACCCCTATCGAAAAGAGGAACCTTTGAAATCCAAGCTGTTCATACTCGTGTTGGTGTTAGTGCTTAGCATCCTTGCGGCTACACCTATTGTCGCCGCGCCCTTCCACTCAACTTCGCTTCGGGACATCGTAGCCGCTCCGTGCGCGCCAGGCGCAGCCTACGATCCTGCCTGTGATGTCAACCACGACGGCGTCGTCAACGTCCTCGACGTTCAGCTCACCGCCGGCCACTGGAACCAGACTGGAACGTGGCTGAACGACAACAGCCACAACCACCTGGGACAAACGTGGCTGGGCGCGAGCAACCCACTGACGATCAGCGGTGCCTTCGGCGCACCGCTCTATTCCCCCCTGAACCTGAGCAATTCAATTGGGGTAGGCTTGCGCATCACGTCGGCAGGCGGCGGCAGCGGCATCTGGATTGACGCGACCAGCAGCAATGGCGTCGAGATCAGAAGTGCGCAAAACAACGGCGTGTACGTGAACTCGGCGGGTAAAGACGGTCTCTTCGTCTGTCGCACGGGAAGCGCCAGCGGTTGCACACCCGACGCCAGCAACAATGGCGTGGAGATTGCCAATGCCCAGGACAACGGCGTATACGTGAACTCGGCGGGCTCTACCGGCGTGTATGTGTACCTTGCGGACAGCACCGGCATGTACGTGGCCATGGCGGGCCACTACGGCGTGGATGTGACCGGCATCAACCTGGCCGGCTACTTTCTTGGTAACATCCAGGTCACTGGCAACTGCAGCGGCTGCCTGCTGGCGACCTTCGGCGTCAACGCCGGCGACAAGCCCCTGGCTCCCGGCGACCTGGTGTCCCTGTCCGGCCTGCGCGAGAGCGGCGTCGACAGCGTGCCGATGCTGATGGAAGTGCAAATGGCTTCGGGCAGCGACGCGGTGGTTGGCGTCGTCCAGGGTTGGGCGGAGCTAATCACGGAGGAGGAACCCCGACCCACTGAGATCGGCCTGCGCCTGGTGCCGCGCGAAGGCTCCGCCGATCCCGGCCAATACGTCACCATCGCCTACTCTGGTCTCACGCAGGTGAAGGTCAGCGGGCCAATTGCTCAGGGCAGCAAGCTGGCAGTCGGGACAGATGGCGCAGCCCGTTCGTTGCGTACCGTCAACCTGGAGGGTGTGGCGCTGGCCGAAAACGCTTCGATCATCGGCGTCGCGCTCGAGCCGCTGGCGGCGGTTGACGGTCTGATCTGGGTGTTGGTGAACGTGCAGTAACGCTGCGCCGGTGCGCGCTGGCGAAAGATGGCAACTTTGCAGAAAAGTTGCCATCTTTCGCGCTGAGGGCCGGCCTGTGCTTAGAATAGCGGACAGCGACGGAACCAACGCATCTTCTACTACGACATGGGGTGACCATGTGACCATGTCTGCACCCGACAAAGTCCGATCGCGTCGGTTTTCCCAACTTCGTTGCGGCTGGCCTTAATCCCCTGTTGTTGCCCGCCGTCTCAAAGCGGACTGACATCAGCCGCAGTGTGGCGACTCTGCGCTAGCACGGAACGCACACTGGGGTCAGCACATGATTCGCAGCAGCCTGTGACATGCGGAAACGGGTCGGGTGTGATATACTTGCGGTGGAGACATCAAGCCATGACTGAATACCCATCCGACCCGCAGGCAAAGCTGGACGCAGCGGTGATCCGCGAGGCTCTGGCAGGTTACGCGCTGGCCAACCAAGTAATTGAGGCCGAGCGCCAGGCAACGCTGGCGCAGATGAGCCACGCGGAGTCACTGGCAACCTGGCGTGATCTTATGCGAGGCTTCAACGAGCGTCCCAAGATGCAACAAAACCTTGATCGGCTGGATCTCTGGCAAGTTGAGGGGCTGGTAGATGTCCGGCGCGCTGGACTTGATGGCTGAAGCTAACAAAGCGCCATGAACGAGCAAGAAGCCGCCGCTTGGGAGGTCCAATCGAAGGCATCGTCTATCGTCAACGCGACGCGCTGGACGTGGCCATCGTTCGCCGCTGGCTGCACGACTTTGCCGAGCTGCTGGACAATCCTGCAATCGTCGAACGCTTCGAGCGCCCCTGGCAGCGCATTCACAGCAGCGGGCGTGTAAGCTAGTTGCTCGATTGTCCCTTTCATGTATAATACCAGCCGCCCGGCAAACGTCCGGGCGGCTTTGTCATTTTGCGGGTACGAACCCCGCCCTGGGACGTAACCTGTAATGCGTAACACGTAACCCAGAGTTTGCGGCGCGCTAAACCTTGATGCATGGGCGTACGCCTCCGGGTTACGAGTTACGGGTTACTCGTTACGCCCTCCAGGCCCAACGAGTAGGAGCCACAAATGAACCCTCACATGACGCCCGCCGAAATCGGCGGGTTCTTGGAGCGCACGCTGCTGCGCGTGCAGAAGCCGGCGCGCTACACCGGCGGCGAGTGGAACTCGGTCGTCAAGGACTGGGATGCCACGCCGCAGCGGGTCGCCCTGGCCTTTCCCGACATCTACGACCTGGGGATGAGCAACCTGGGGCTGGCCATCCTCTACGACCAGATCAACCAGCGGCCGGAGATGCTGGCCGAGCGGGTCTACGCG
>JBFYTD010000439.1:0-3187 GCA_041300885.1 Anaerolineae bacterium
CTGTCTGAGCGAGGTCGAGCGGCTGCGCGAGATGACGCACAACGTGTTGAGCTTGAGCAGCGTCCAGCCGCAAGCCTTCAGCACGGTATCCATCAGGGATGTGTGGCGCAAGGCGCAGCACCTGCTGAGCGAGCAGATGCGCAGGGCCGGCGTCGAGGTGCTGGTCGACCTGCCTGAGGACCTGCCGCCCGTGCATGGCTTGGCGGAGCATCTGGGCCAGGTGTTGATCAACCTGGCCTTGAACGCCATCGACAGCATGCCCAACGGCGGTCAGATGCGCATCGCCGGCCAGGCCAGGGAGGGCTGGTTGGAGATCACGTTCGCCAACGACGGCCCGCCTATTCCGCCGGAGCACCTGGCGCGGCTGTTCGATCCCTTCTTCACCACCAAGCCCAGCGGCGCGGGCCTGGGCCTGTTCGTCTCCCACGGGATTGTCCAGCAGCACGGCGGCGATTTGAGCGTGGCCAACCTGTCGGAGGAGCAGGGGGTGTGCTTCACCATCAGCTTGCCAGCCGCTGCTGAGCAGAAATCTCCCATCGAGGCGTCCACTGGCGCCGCAAGGATGTCCAGCCGTGAGTGAACCCACTCGCCCGTCGCACATCCTGATCGTCGAGGACACCCTGGGCATCGCCCGCTCCTTGAGCCTGGGGCTGGGGCTGTACCCGCGGGGCGCCTACCAGGCCGAAATCTGCGGCTCGGGCGAGGATGCGCTCAAGCGGCTGCTGGAAATCCCGATCGACCTGTTGATCACCGACCTGCGGCTGCCCGGCATCGACGGGCTGACGCTGTTGGAGCGCACCCGCCACTTCAGCCCGGCCACGCGCAGCATCCTGATCACCGCCTATGGCTCGCCCGAGGTGGAGCAGCGGGCGCAGGCGCTGGCCGACGCCTACATCACCAAGCCGTTTCTGCTGCAGGACGTGTTGGGCGAGGTGGAGCGTATCTTGCAGCAGCCGGCTGAGCAGCCGGCCCGGCCGGCCGCAGCCGCAGCGCCTGCGCGTCCCATCGAAGGCATGGCGGAGCAGATCGAGCAGCGTCGGTCGGTGCATCTGACCGTTTTCGCCTGCGACTTCGATGGTACCCTGGCCGAAGAGGGCCAGGTCGACGACGCCACCTGGGACGCGCTGCGGGCCGCCCGCATGGCTGGCATGATGCACATCCTGGTCACCGGCCGTACCCTGGATAGCATCATCGGCAGTGGGCCCTTCAGGGAGCTGTTCGAGGCCATCGTGGCCGAGAATGGGGCTGTGGTGCAGTTAACCCGGCGCAACCAGGTGACGCTGCCCTTTGGCGCGCTGGACGCTCGTCTGTTGCAGCAGTGGCACACCATGGACCTGCCACTGGAATGGGGTCTGGCGATCGCCGCCACGGTCAAGCCCCACGACGAGGCCCTGCTGCGCACGCTACGCACCAGCCGCGCCTGCGCTACGGTGGTCTACAACCGCAACGCGGCTATGTTCCTCCCTCCCGGCGCGACCAAGGGCAGCGGCCTGCTCTATGCCCTGGAGGAGCTGGGCTATTCGGCGCACAACGTGCTGGCATGCGGCGACGCCGAGAACGACCGCAGCCTGTTCGAGGTGGCCGAGCTGGGCGTGGCCGTGGCCAACGCGACTCCTGACCTGCGCAGCGCAGCCGATGTGGTGCTGGCGGAGCCGGCCGGCGCAGGCGTGCGCAAGCTGTTGAACGACCTGTTGGCGGGCAGGCCTCCTATCCACCGGCCGCGGCCTGAGCGGGCGCTGGTGCTGGGCCAGCGGGCCAGCGGCTCGCCCGTGCGCCTGGACCCCTACGCGGTGATCGAGAGCAATGTGGGCATCCTCGGCGGCAGCGGCAGCGGCAAGTCGTGGCTGGCCGGGCTGGTGACTGAGGAGCTGCTCAAGCAGAAGTACCAGGTGTGCATTATCGATCCGGAGGGGGACTACCGCGCCCTGGCTGCGTCGCCGCGCACCCTGCTGCTCGGCGGCCCTGAGACCCCCTTGCCCTCGGTGGCCAGCGTGCTCAACGTGGCTGAATGGAACAACGTCAGCCTGGTGCTGGACCTGTCGATGTATGAGTTCGAGCGCCGCCACGCCTACCTGGGAGATTTCCTGCGCGCCCTGCGCGGCCTGCGGGCCAGGCGCGGCCGGCCCCATTTCTTCCTGATCGACGAGGTGCAGAGTTTCTGTCCCTCTGAAGGTGGGGAATTGACCGATCTGCTGCAAGAGGCGATGCAGTGGGGCGGCTTTGGCCTGGTCAGCTATCGCCCCAGCCTGGTGGCCCGGCCGTTGCTGGAGCGCCTGGACCAGTTGCTGCTGACCCGGCTGGCCCTGCCGGAGGAGATCGAGACCGTGGCCCCATGGCTGCATGGTTACAAGGGCAGCGACGAGGTACTGGAGGCGCTGCCCACCCTGCCGCGCGGCCAGGCCTACCTGTGCAGCGGCCTGCGCCCGAACGGCGTCGCCAGCCGGCCGGCCCTGGTGCGCTTCCAGGTGGGCGGCCGCGCCATCCCCCACATCCGCCATCTGCACAAGTACCTGCGCACCCCCCTGCCGGAGCCCAAGCGCTTCTACTTCCGCACGCGCCAGGGGGAGGCGCTGGGCACGGCCGCCAGCCTGTGGGAGTTCCGCGAGCGGTTGGCCGGTCTGCCGGCCGACGCGCTGCGCTATCACATGGCGCGTGGGGATTTCGCGGCCTGGATCGAGGGCGCGCTGCACGACGAAGAGCTGGCCCGCCGCGTCAGCAAGATCGCCGACCGCCAGTTGCACGGTGACGCCCTGCGCCAGGCGCTGCTGGAGACGGTGGTCGAGCGCTATGAGGAGTTGGAGATGCTGGTGTGACGGTGAGGCGCTCCACGAGCAGAGACGGCATTCCCACCGGGAGTGAGACCTTGAGCAGTGTGACCCCCAGGGCAGCATCACGGCCGACTTGATCGAACTGACGCCGGAGTTGGGCGAGTTGTTCGCGGGCTACTGGTCGCGCGTGACACTTGCACCTGCGGCGCAAGCGCAGGTGTGCCGCCGCACCGCCACGGCAACATAGCGATGCCCTTCTTCCACCTGCGCGCCGACGGCTTTTGGCGCCTGGTCGCCCGGCCCGGCCAGAAGGAGGCGCTGGCCGCGCTCACGACCATGAGCTCCATCGGCCAGGTGCGCACGGTGCTGTTGGGCGCGCGGCTGGACGACGAACTGGCCGCGCTGTTGCGCCAGCCTGG
>JBFYTD010000440.1:0-3185 GCA_041300885.1 Anaerolineae bacterium
ATCTCGGTCAACGACCTGGTGGCTGTGGCCGGCCAGTGGCAGACCAGTTGCACCGGCAGCTAACATGCAAAAAGCCCCCGCCGGATCAGGGATCCGGCGGGGGCCTCACACCACGTACCGGTCGAAACAATCGTCCCTACTCCCATTCGCTGTTCTTTCATTCGCTGTGGTATCCGGGCTATCCCTACGGCGCACGATCCAACAGCGTCACCCCGCTGCTGCTACGCTCTGCCATCCAGCCGTCGCGCTCGCCAAATCGCACCTGCCACCAGATCAGGCCGTCGACCTCGGTCGGCCCGCCGGCAATGACCCCCGCTTGTCCGGCCGGTATAGCGGCAATCACGTCGTTGGCTGGCTTGTTCTGGAAGCCGGGGCTTTGGCGCAGGTTGACCGGGCCTGGGTTGACGTTCAGCACGGCGTCGCCCAGAGCGAAGCGCTGGCCGGCGGCCGCTGCGGGGGCAGTATCGGGCACGATGGACGCCTGGTCGGGCGGCGGTGTCCACGAGTTCTCGGCCCGCCCCAGGTCAGGCAGTTGGCCGCCGGAGAAGGCTAGCGCGATAGCGGCCAGACAGCCTACGCTCAGCAGCAAGAAGACCAGCGCGGCCCACAGCTTGGTGCGGTCGCGCGGCCGGGGAGAAGACGGCGTGGAAGGTGGGTAGACGCTCATAGTGCGATTATAGCACGACCAGCACAGAGGTGAAAGCGAGACAGCCATGCAGATTGCAGTCCTTTCCGACGTTCACGACAACATTTGGAACCTGGCCGACGCGCTGGAGCAGGTGCGGGCAGCCGGGGCAGAGGTGTTGATCTTCTGCGGCGACTTCTGCGCGCCCTTTACGCTGACCCAGATCGGCCAGGGCTTCGCCGGCCCGGTGCATGGCGTGCTGGGCAACAACGACGGCGACCCGCGCCTGCTGCTGCACAACGCCCTGGCCGTGGGCAACGTCACGCTGCACGGTGAGTATGCCGAGTTGGTCCTGAATGGGCGCCGGGTGGCGGTCAACCACTACCCGGAGATTGCCCAGCGGCTGGCCGAGTCGGGCCAGTTCGACCTGGTGTGCTACGGTCATAACCACCTGGCCAGGGTCGAGCAGGTCGGCGCCACCGTATTGGCCAATCCGGGCGAGGTGATGGGGCGCTTCGGCGCGCCGACCTTTGGGCTGTACGACAGCGCCAGCGGCCGGTTCGATTTGCATCCGGTGCGCCACTACCCGCGCAGCGGTGGGGCGGAGTGAGCGCCATGAAGATCGGGGCCATGACCAACCCGCAACGTGAGCTGTTGGACGAGATCCGCCAGATAGCGGCAGAGGGCTTCGACTACGCGGATATCACCCTGGAGGCGCCCAGGGCTGAGCCGGGCCAGATCGACGCGCCGGCTGTGCGCCGGCTGCTGGACGAGCTGGGCGTCGGCGTGGTCTGCCACGCGGCGCCCTACCTGCCGGTTCACAGCCCCTCGGCCTTGGTGCGTGGGGCCGCGCTGGATGAGCTGCGCCGTTCGCTGGATGTGGCGGCGGGCCTGGGGGCGAGGCTGCTGACCACGCACTATAGCGGCTTTCCCGCTTTCTGGCCTGAAGCGACCGGCTACGACCTGTACGCGCAGCTCTACCGGCTGTTGTGCGGCGAGGCGGCGCAGCGGGGCATCCTGGTGGCCATGGAGAACAGCAACCGCAACGCCCACCAGCTCAAGCACTTCCGCGAGATCTTCGCCCGCTGCCCTGACCTGTACCTGCTGCTGGACGTCGGCCACGCCAACATCGACGTGCCCAAGAATCAGACGCGCGAGTACCTCTTCTCGCTGGCCGACCGCCTGGCCCATGTTCACCTGTCGGACAACGACGGCACGGCCGATCAGCACCTGCCGCTGGGTGCGCCGGCCAAGAGGGGCGTCAGTTGGCGGCGAGTGGCGGCCGACCTCCGGTCCTTCGGCTACGACGGGACGGCGACGTTGGAGGTATTCGCCGGCGAGCGTTCCTATCGACAGGACAGCGCCCGGCGCTGGCGCACCTGGTGGGGTGGGGCAGACGCGAGTAGCGACTGACTCCCGCATCATTCGAGCTTTACAATTCATCGCGGAGTAAACACCCCCAGGTGCGGCATGTGTGTGCAAAACCCGCACGTGGGCGTGCTCCACTTCCCGGAGTTTGTAAACCTTTAATCACTCAGCTTTAGTAGTTTCGTGTAGCCAATAAGACTACACCCACAAGACTTCAACTTGCCGCAAAGAAGAACTACGCTATGCGAATCGGCGGATTGGGCTGGAGGGCGCCCATGCAGGCTGCGGTTAGCGCACGCGCCGCCGGGCTGAGAGGAATGCGCCCACGGAAAGTAGGATGAAGCCCAACGGCATCTGCCACAGGCCGCGACCAGGGGGTAGTGCGCGGCCATAGATGGCGTCGAGCGCAGGAGAAAGGCGGGCGAAGGCCAGCAGGGGCGGACCCACTGCCAGCAGCGCCAGAAGCAGGATTATGCCTGCTGCGAGCTGTGCAGGCATTCGACGCAGCAGCGGGTACGAGAGGGCGGCCACGGCCACGCACACAGCGATGGCCGCCGTCTGCTTAACGAACTCTGGCGTAGTGAGCAGGCCAGGCGTCCAGGCCGGGGGCAGCATAGCCAACGCCACGGGCACGGCCAGCAGGTTCAGCAGCCAGCGCGCCAGGCCAGGCAGGCGCAGCTCAGGCCGGTGGGCCAGCAAGCTGAGGCTCAGGCTGAGCGCCACCAGCGGCAGATAGAAAACCTCGCGCGTCAACGCGATCTGCCCGCTGCGCACCTCGGCGACGAACTTGACATATTCTGCGAGGTCCAGGCCCAGCACGCGCAGTCCAGCCGCGCTGGCCGGCGCCCAGGGACCCCAGTAGCCCAGGACAATCAACAGCCAGCCCAGCAAAACGAGCACCGTGGCCAGGGAGGGGCTGTGCAGCCAACGCCGCAGGAGATCACGCATGATAGGTCTCTTCGTAGGTCTGCCACAGGACGGCAGCAGCCGACTGCCAGGTGAAGCGCGCAGCCTGCGCCAGACCGGCCGCCCGCAGGTTGGCCCGCAGCGCCAGGTCTTCGATCATGCGCTGTAAAGCCGCAGCCAGGGCCACGTCGTCATCGCAGGCAACCAACAGGGCGGCGTCGCCGGCCGCTTCAGGCAGCGACGAGTTATCGGCGCAGACTACCGGCGTGCCGCAGGCCAGCGCCTC
>JBFYTD010000441.1:0-3183 GCA_041300885.1 Anaerolineae bacterium
GTTGGCCGAGTATTTCCCGCTGGACACGGCCATGCAAGCACAAGGTATCGCCCCGGTGCTGCTGCACACCGAGATCGACTACAAGCGTGCTATCCGTCTCTTCGACGCGGTGCAGGGGCGCATGTGGTTGGCCGAGGCGGGACGAGTGCGCCAGGTGCTGGCTGCCGAGTTCACGGTGGACGGCCAGTTGCGCGCCATGGCTCGCCAGACCACCTGTTTCATCGATCTGGCCAGCGGCCGGCCGGTGCCCACCCCCCAGGCGATCCGTTCGCTGGTAAATCAGGCGTAGGAGCGCGCAACCCTCATGGCTGACCATCAGCGCTTTGGCTATTTCATGCATCCGTCGCGCTACGATCCGCCGCTGGGGCACGCAGCCATGGATGTCTACCTTGCCAGGTCGAACCCCGATCGCTTCTTCGACACTTCGGCCGCCCTGTTTCCGGTTAACAACGGGGAAAAGACAACGCAGCTGGAGATTATCCATCCCTTTCCCCCGGCGCCGCAACGCTATCAGTCGGTGCTGGGCCGCTTCTATCTCCTGGCCCACAACGGAGACATGGTTGAGGGGGTGTCTTTGGGCGGCGTGCTGGAGGTCGAGACCTATCCGGACTACACCCACTGTTTGCTGACTTCGCCGGCCTGCATTTTCGACATCGAGGAAAGCGGCGGGCTGGTGGCAACGCTGGAGACTGAGATTGAAGCTGAACTGGCCAGGCTGCGGGCTGAGTGGGAGGGCAGCGATGCGGCCTTCGACTGCCGGCTGGCCAGCCTGGATCCTTTGATCCTCTTGGCGGCCAGCCTCGACATGCTCAACGACTACCTGCACAACCATCCGCAGGCGATCACCCCCGACGAGGTACTGACCGAACGCACAGCCGTGCATCAAGCCATTCGCACCTTGCAGCGCGCCGGCCAGTGGCCTCAGCCCGTCCCCAACTTGCGAGCGTTGATGAGCTCGAGCGGTCTCCCGGCCGCAGCTCAGAGCCAGCCCAGCAGTCCCGCGTCAGTTCAGGCAGCTCCGCCGCGCATTGAAGTCCCCAGGTTTCGCCAGCCGGCGCGGCGTGCGCGGCCCACCGGACCAGATAAGACGCCAGACTCTGGCATCTGAGGTTCGTCACCAGCCGCGGCCATATTGTGTGGGAATTGCCAGCGCGATGTCCAGCTCGCGCGCCGCGCGCAGCGGCCAATAGGGATCGCGCAGCGACTGGCGGGCGATCAGCACGGCGTCCGCCTGCTCGTCGCGCACGATGGCGTTGGCCTGCTGCGCCTCGCTGATCAGCCCCACCGCGCCGGTGGCGATGCCGGCCTCCTGGCGGATGCGTTGGGCAAAGGGCACCTGATAGCCCGGTTCCGGCCGGATCTGTTGGGCCGTGGTCAGTCCGCCGGAGGAGACATCGATCAGGTCCACCCCCTCGCCGCGCAGCCGCTGCGCCAGCTCGACGCTCTGCTCCACATCCCAGCCCCCCTCGGCCCAGTCGGTGGCGCTGATGCGCACCAGCAGCGGCAGCTCGGCCGGCCATTCGGCCCGTACGGCCCGAGTCACCTCCAGAAGCAGGCGGGCGCGGTCGTCGAAATCGCCGCCATAGCCGTCGTCGCGCTGGTTGCTGAGGGGGGAAAGGAACTGGTGCAGCAGGTAGCCGTGGGCCGAGTGGAGTTCGACAGCCTGGAAGCCGGCCTCTCTGGCCCGCCACGCCGCCGCTTGAAAGGACCGAAGCACCTGCTCGATGTCGCTCTGGCTCATGGCCTGCGGCGTGGCATAGTTGGCAGAGAAGGCCAGCGCGCTGGGGCCGATCGCGCCGGGCACGCCCGCCTTGCGGCCGGCGTGGCCCAACTGTACGGCCGGCACAGCGCCGTTGTCGGCCATGAAGCGGGCCAGGCGGGCGAAGGCAGGAACCTGGCCGTCGTCCCACAGCCCCAGGTCCTGCGCGCTGATACGGCCGCGCGGCTCCACGGCTGTGGCCTCGACGATGATCAGCCCGGCCCCGCCCACGGCTCGGCTGCCGTAGTGCGCCAGGTGCCAATCGGTGGGGATGCCGTCCTCGGCGGTGACCGAGTACATGCACATGGGCGAGATCCACAGCCGGTTGCGGGCCGTGACGCTGCGCAGTTGGATGGGCGAAAACAGATCAGTCATCTCAATCTCCTGGAAAACCATGAGTTAGCCTGGCGTAGTCAGCGAAGTCACAGAGTTAAGCCGGCAATGGCTGTCATTCCCACGAAAGTGGGAATCCAGTCTGTCAGATGCTGGATTCCCACTTTCGTGGGAATGACGATTGCCGGCACAAATCCTTGAACTTCATAGCCTGGCGATTGTAGGTTGGCCCGGCGTTTGTGTCAACTCCCACACAGCCGGTTATCCTCAGCCGGCTTCTTCGTGTATAATGCCACGCATCTACCCCCGACAAGTGAGCACAGCATGAGCCAACGAATCGCCATCATCGACCTGGGATCCAACACCACCCGCCTGGTGGTCTACGAGTACGAGCCGGGCAGCCGCTTCCACCTGGTAGAGGAGGTGCGGGAGGTGGTGCGGCTGCGCGAGGGCATGGGCAATGGTATGGCGCTGCGCGCGGCGGCCATCGAGCGCGCTCAGCAGGCCATGCGCATGTTCGCCAGCTTCTGCCGCTCGCAGGGCATCGACGACGTGATCATGACCGCCACCAGCGCGGTGCGCGACGCGCGCAACGGCGACTCCTTTCTGGCCCGGGTGCGGGCCGAGACCGGCTGGGAACCGCGCCTGCTCTCTGGCGAGGAGGAGGGCTACTACGGCGCGCTGGGCGCGCTGAACGGCGTGGGCCTGCGCGAGGGCTTTGTGATCGACCTGGGCGGCGGCAGCGCGCAGATCGTGGAGGTGCGCGGCGGGCTGCCAGGGCGCACGGTCAGCCTGCCGCTAGGTGCGCTGCGGCTGAGCGACCTGTTCCTGGGCTATGACCGGGCCAAGCCGGCGTCGGTCGATAGCCTCAACGCCTTTCTGGCCGAGCAACTGGCGCCGCTGGATTGGTTCCGCGCCCGGCCGGGCGACCGCCTGGTGGCGTTGGGCGGCACGGTGCGCAACCTGGCCCGCATCCATCAGGCGGCCAACAGCTTTCCACTGGACATGATCAACGGCTACGAGCTGGCGGCTGCCAGCATCGTGGACATGGCCGGCCGCTACTGGCGCATGACGCAGAAGGAACGCCTCAG